>CAZVZM010000014.1:0-34758 GCA_964630835.1 uncultured Halanaerobiaceae bacterium | reverse complement strand
ATATGAAGCAGTTGGAAGCTCCATCCGACGCGAAGCTAGTATCTTCGATGAAAATTTTTAATTTAGGTGGAGAGGTTCACAAACACAGTTCATAGCTAAGGTCTTAAAAATACAGACGTTAATGTCAACGAATAATCAATACAATAACGAGGTGAATAAGAATATGCCAACCTATCTCTATGAATGTGATGAATGTGGCAGGTTTGAGAAGATGCAGGGGATAAAGGAGGACCCTATCGAGGGATGCCCCACCTGCGGTCGTGAAGTGAGAAGAATTATTGGGGCTCCCGGAATTGTTTTCAAAGGTTCAGGTTTTTACTGCACCGATTACGGCAGCCGCTCTAAGCCTCCCGGCGAAGCTAATGGCGCTGAAGAAAGCGAGGAGGCTGCTGCCGAAAAAAGTCAGGAGGAAAAGGTTTCCTAAAAAAACAAATTTCCAGCCCGGAGGGAATTGTTCCTTTCCGGGTTTATCAGTTTATGCAGAATATTTTGCAAATAAAGGGGTCGTATCTGGTGTCAACTTTTTACTTTGCTCAAATAAAGGATTATAACAGGGAAAAACTAAGGGAAAATATTGATGAAATATTCAGGTGCTGGGATGTCGACGAAAACCTGGGTGAAGGGGATACGGTTTTACTGAAGGTAAATCTTCTCAGGGGAGCTGCCCCCGGGGATGCTGTGACGACCCATCCCCACCTTGTTGAAGCTCTGGCCGAAAAAATATACAGTCTGGGTGCCGAGCCCCTGCTGGCCGATAGCCCTGGAGGTCCCTATAATTCCACCCTTCTCAAAAGACACTACAGAAAGTCGGGTTATGAAAAACTAAATGCAGGTCATCTGCAGCTCAATTACAGCACTGAAAGTTTTCATCAAAAACTTCCCGGGGGGTTTAGAGCCAGAGGGGTAAATCTGTGTGAATTTGTTGACCGGGCCGATTTTATTATAAATCTTCCCAAGTTAAAGACGCACGGCCTGACGCTATATACGGGAGCAGTAAAGAATATGTTTGGAGCCGTCCCCGGTCTGGAAAAGGCAGAATACCATCTTAAATTTTCCCGCCCCGAGGATTTCGTTCATATGCTCTGCGATATTCATCAATTTGTTTCCCCTGATCTTACAATAATGGATGGGATTACAGGAATGGAAGGGGCGGGACCTGGCTCCGGAGCCCCCGTTAATTATCAGGCTCTTCTTGCTGCGGAAGATGGTACCAGGCTCGATCTGGCCGTGTCATATCTGATAAGGGGAAAAAGCAGTGAATTCTGGCAGGACCCTCTCCCGGCAGTCTTAAATGAAAGGGGAGTGAAATTTGATCCGGAAGAATACGATTATCCCGGCTGGCTGGTCCGTGAACTGAGGGGAACTGAGCTGCCAGAGATCGATAATTCGCTGGCAATATTTAGCGATGGCTGGCCTGATATAATACAAAAGTCCATAGACAAACTGCTCCGGCCCCGTCCTGCGTTTTCCGATGATATATGCACGGGCTGCGGCATCTGCAGCCAGAGCTGTCCTCCTGATGTTATCAAGATTGAGAGCGGGCGAGCCCGGGCAGACCTTGATGATTGCATTCGATGCTTTTGCTGTCAGGAGATGTGTCCCGAGGGAGCGGTTGAAATTTATCGTCCCCTGCCCGCCAGAATAGTTTTTGGCTAATTATTTGGAGGTTTGAAGTTATGTCATTTAAAATAGGCATTGTCTCTGATACCCATATTCCTGATAGAGTCAGGAGACTTCCCGACAGATTGCTGGATGATTTCTCCAGTGCTGATAAAATTATACATGCAGGAGATCTTACATCTTCAAAAGTCATGGAAAAACTGGCGGATGTGGCTCCAGTTTCCTGTGTGCATGGAAACTGCGATGGCATTTCCCTCCGGCGAAAGCTGCCGGAGAGTTTTACTCGAAGCTGGGCGGGAATAAAAATTTCTGCCTGCCATGGGTATTATTCCAGCCGCAATATATTGAGAAATCTGGCATATCAATTTGATGAATCCAGAGTTATTATTTTTGGTCATACTCACAGAGCTTTTAAAAGCCGGGAGGATGACCGGTTATTTATCAACCCCGGTTCCCCCACTGTACCCCGGGGGCAATCCAGCGGCACATATGCAATTTTGCATATTGAAGAAAAAGTTGAGGAGGATAACATACGAGTAGAATTTAAAAAAGTTGGATCTTCTCCATGATCGCTGGTGAAATTTACGACATATACCTTTCAAGTGATAGCTTCCTCCAGCAGCTGATGGGGAGAAAAACCAAAAAGTTTAACTCCTTCTTTTGCACCGGTGCATAACACGGATCTGATTTGGGTTGAGTAAACTAAAACAAAGTTTGACCGGATGATGTGGCGAAGAGCTATAATTCAAAAATCAAGGGGGGATTAAAAGTGTCAGAAGTTTATGATCTGGCCCGAAAACTCGCCAATGTCCTTAAAAATTCAGATGAATACAGAGAATATCAGCAGGCGCGAGAAAAAATAATGAAGGATGAAAAAACCAAAAAAATGCTGCAGGATTACAGGGAAAAGCTAATTAAAGCCAGAAGTAAACAAATGCAGGGAGATGAAATAGAGAAGGAACTTCAGGAGGAACTGCAGGAGGTTCAGAAATTTGTTGAATTGAATAAACCTGTTCAGAATTACATGGAAGCGGAACACAGGATAAATCAGCTGATTCAGGATCTTCAGCGAATTATCTTTTCAGATCTGGAAATAGGACTCGAGAGAGAGGATAAAACTGGAGAGGAAAAAGAAAACTAACTGCAAAAGATAACAGAGTAAAAACCCCGGCAGCACTGCAGAGCCGGGGCAGTCCTGAACCGGGGCTATAAGGACATAATATGAGTATAATCTTGGGTCTCAGGAATATTGAGTATAGAAAAAATGTTGATTTTGAATAATTCAGTTAATCTGAGTGTCAACTTCCACTACTTCGTTAACTTCCGGAACATGTTCTTTTAATGCCTGTTCGATGCCATTCTTGATGGTCATTGTTGACATAGGACAGCCCGCACAGGCTCCTTTAAGCTCTACCTTTACGGTGCCATCATCTTCGATGCTGACAAGCTCTACGTCACCACCATCAGCCTGCAGCCCCGGGCGTATTTGATCCAGGACCTCTTTGATCCTATCTTCATCCAATTTATTCACCTCCATACAGCAAATATACGAGAAAATCTATTCTTTTCACTCACTCAAGTATTATAACACACTCCAGCTCAAAAACAAAGTTAAGTGGATTACTTTACCTGGTGGGAAATATTGAACCGGGAGGACTTCTTCCTTATATTTTTGGAGGGGAAGGAAGGGTGAGAATGGCTGATTTTATTCATCTTCATAATCACAGTGAATACAGCCTGCTTGATGGATCTATCCGTCTTCAGGATCTAATTTTCCGGGCTCAAAAATATGATATGCCGGCTGTGGCTCTTACCGATCACGGAGTTCTTTATGGTATGATAAAATTTTACAGGCAGGCAAAAGATGCAGGTATTAAACCGATAATTGGCTGTGAGGTTTATGTAACACCCGGAGATCACAGACAGAGAGAAGATCGCGAACTTTATCACCTTGTCTTGCTTGCTTCAAACCGCAGGGGTTATCACAATCTGATCCGGCTGGTTACAAAATCTCATATTGATGGTTTTTACTATAAGCCCCGGGTGGATAAAGAACTTTTATACAGGCATAGTGAAGGGCTCATAGCCACCTCTGCCTGCCTGGAAGGGGAAATCCCCCGGCTGCTGGATGAAGGTAGAGTAGAAGAAGCTGAGGAGAGCCTGAAAGAGTATATAGAGATTTATGGCCGGGATGACTTTTTTCTGGAGCTTCAGGATCACAGGCTGCGCAGAGAAAAGCAGCTAAATCCTGAATTAATTGAGCTGGCCGATGAATTCAATCTGGAGCTAATTGCCAGCAACGACTGTCATTATCTTGATAAAAGCGATGCTGAGTTTCACGATGTTCTGCTGGCTCTTCAGACTAACAGCGAGATTGACGATGAAGATCGGCTCACCTTTCCCAATGATGAGTTTTACTTTAAAAGCCCTGAAGAAATGCAGGAGATATTTTCTGGAGTGCCTGAGGCGCTAAAAAATACCACCAGAATAGCTGGCAGATGCAGCCTGGAGCTGGATTTTAACCAGTTTCATCTGCCCGAGTATCCTGAAGCCAGAGAGAAAAATATTTCCCCGGAAGAGATGCTCAGGAATATGTGCAGAGAGGCACTGGAGGAAAGATTTCCAGATGATGGAAAAGCGCGGGAAAGAATGGAATACGAACTGGACACGATCTGCGAGATGGGCTATGCAGCGTATTTTTTGATAGTGCAGGATTTCGTGCGAGAAGCGGAGGATAGGGG
The DNA here is from genome assembly GCA_964630835.1 of uncultured Halanaerobiaceae bacterium. Classification (GTDB taxonomy): domain Bacteria; phylum Bacillota; class Halanaerobiia; order Halanaerobiales; family Halarsenatibacteraceae; genus Halarsenatibacter. Next base: position 30,397 of record CAZVZM010000014.1, on the reverse strand, counting down.
TATTCGGGTCGGTCCCGGGCGGGGTTCAGCTGCGGGCAGCTTTGTCTCCTATTTGCTGGGAATTACAAAGGTGAATCCTCTCAAATACGGATTGATTTTTGAAAGATTTTTGAATCCGGAACGTGTGAGTTTGCCCGACATTGATATAGATTTTGATGAAAGAAGAGATGAAATTATAGAATATGTATCCGAGCGTTATGGAAAGGAGAGGGTGGCTCAGATAGGTACTTTTGGGACCATGGCCGCCCGCGGAGCAGTAAGGGATGTGGGAAGAGTTATGGGCATGGACTATGACAGGGTTGACAGAGTGGCAAAGGCTATTCCGAGGATGCAGGACGACAGTCTGGCGGAGATAAGGAAATCAAGCAGCAGGCTGCAGGATATGGAAGATGAGGATGAGGAGATATCCGGTCTTCTGGACAGGGCCGAGAAGGTAGAGGGTTTACCCAGGCATATTTCCACCCATGCGGCCGGCGTCATTATAGGTCCTGAGCCTTTAATTGAGCTGATTCCTCTGCAGAAGCAGGATGAAACCCGGATAACCCAGCTTCCGATGGAAGATTTAGAAGCACTGGGATTGCTTAAAATGGATTTTCTTGGTCTGCGCAATTTAACTGTGATTGAAGATACACTTGATCGAATAAAGGATAATCACGATCGAAGCCTGGATATAGATTCGGTGGCGCTGGATGATGAAGAAGTTTACAGGATGCTGGGCAGAGGTGATACAGCGGGAGTATTTCAGATGGAATCCCGACTTTTTCAGGATTTAACATCCCGTCTCCAGCCGGACCGCTTTTCAGATCTCATTGCGCTGCTGGCCCTGGGCAGACCCGGTCCGCTGGGCAGCGGCCTGGTCGATGATTATATAAAATGCCGCCGGGGAGAAAAGGAGCCTCAGTATCTGCATCCTTCTCTCAGGGCAATTTTGGAGGAGACGTTTGGTCTGATCCTTTATCAGGAACAGGTAATGGAAATTGCCAGTAAACTCGGCAATTTTAGCATGGGTGAGGCTGACATTTTGCGCCGCGGCATGGGCAAAAAAAAGGAAAAGCTTGTGGCTGAAGAACGGGGGAGATTTGTGCAGGGAGCCAGAGAAAACGACATTCCAGAGGAGACCGCCCATGAAATCTTTGATCAGATGGAGTATTTTTCAGGCTATGGCTTCAACAAATCTCACAGCGCTGCCTATGCCCTTCTGGCTTATCAAACAGCTTATCTTAAAACAAAATATCCGGTGGAATTTATGGCGGCTCTTCTTACAAGTGTTATGGGCAATCTGGATAAGGTGGGAGATTATATCAACTCAGCCCGTGATATGGGACTGGAGATTCTTCCTCCGGATGTTAATGAGAGCCGGCACGGTTTTGCCGGAATATCAACGCAGGAAATCCGCTTCGGGTTAAAAGCCATAAAGCATCTTGGCAGCAGAGCTATAGAGGAAATAATCAAGCAGCGGAATCAGGAGGGAAAGTTTGAAGATTTGATTGATTTTTTGGAGAGATCGGATCTATCCTGCCTGCAGAAAAACGATGTGGAGGCTCTCATAAGGGCGGGTGCTTGCGATAGTTTTGCCACAAACCGGGCTCAGATGCTGGCTGCTCTGGAGGAGCTTTATGATCGTGTCGATAAAAGAGGGGGACAGAAAGCCCGTGGACAGACATCATTTTTTGATCTGGTAGAAGACGAGGATAGCTTTTATAGAAATGAGTTTGAGTTTCCTGCCGTAAATGATCTATCTCAGCAGGAAAAGTTGAAGCAGGAAAGGGAGTATCTGGGACTGTACCTTTCCGGACATCCTCTGGATCCCTATAAGGATTTTATAAAATCTGTTGGGGCCGATCATAATATTTCTTCGAAAGCTTCAGGCGACGAAGGTGAGTTTACTGCTGATTCCATCCTTACGGCAGGGATTGTTACAGACATGAGAGAGCATATGACTAGAAACGAGAGGAAAATGGCCTTTTTAACTGTTGAAAATCGCGGACAAAGCATCGATGTAATTGTTTTTCCTGGCACATATCGGGGAGCTGCCGCCCTGCTTTCGACAGGACAGGCTGTTTTAATTTATGGGGAGCTGGATGATGAGCAAATTATAGCCGAACGGGTTATCCCTCTTAATGATGAGGCTGTGATACTGGAAAATAAAGGATTTACAGAGCAGGAGGCACAGAATCTTCTGGAGAGGCTTGAGAGCTCCGGGGAGGGTGGGATCCCTCTTTTAGTCAGGGACAGAAGGAGAAAAAAAGGACAAAAATTGTGGCTTATACCTGAGAAATTTTGGCCGGAGTCTGAGGATGAGCTGAAAAGGGGTATTGAAGATGCAGTTCAAAAGGCAGAAGTTAAAATATTTAATTTTTCCTGTGATTAAGTTTAATTTTCTGTCCCGGAGCTGATTCAGGCTTCGAAAAGTTTCGATTATTTTTTATAGGGAGGCAAAATAATTAAATGGAAACCAGAATTGAAGAGGACTCCATTGGCCGCAGAGAGGTTCCACGGGAGGCCTACTACGGGATTCAATCTCTGCGAGCTTCAGAAAATTTTCAAATCACAGATCTTAATATACATCCCCGACTGGTAAGCTCTCTGGCTCAGGTAAAAAAAGCTGCGGCAGAAAGCAACAGAGAAATTGGTCTTTTAAATGTTGAGAAAGCCGACGCAATTGTACAGGCCTGTGAAGAGGTAAAAAAAGGCTCTTTGCATGATCAATTTATAGTTGATGCTGTACAGGGGGGAGCGGGCACCTCCATAAATATGAATATGAACGAGGTCCTGGCCAATCGAGCTCTGGAAATCCTGGGAGAGGAAAAAGGGAGCTATCAGGTTATACATCCCAATAATCATGTAAATATGGGCCAGTCTACAAACGATGTAATTCCCACTGCTATAAGGATTACCACCTATAATATGCTGGGAGAGGTGAAAAAACAGATAGAGAGATTGATTTCTGCCCTCGAGGATAAAGCTGAAGAATTCGATGATGTTATAAAGATGGGCAGAACCCAGCTGCAGGATGCAATACCAATCCGTCTGGGCCAGGAATTTCAGGCTTACGCTTCTGTCATAAAGAGAGATAGAATCCGCTTTGAAAAAACGGGAGATGATTTAAAAACGGTGAATCTTGGAGCTACCGCTGTCGGCACCGGTCTAAATGCCGATCAGGAATATGTCGCCATGGTTACTGAGGTATTGAGCAGGCTTACCGGAATTGATCTGGAACAGGCAGATGATCTGGTTGATGCCACCCAAAATGTTGATGCACTGGTGGAAGTTTCCTCGGTTTTAAAGACGTGCGCCGCCAACTTATCCAAGATTGCAAACGATCTGAGAATTATGTCATCGGGGCCCCGCACGGGAATAAATGAGATTGATCTCCCTGCAGTTCAGCCCGGTTCTTCCATTATGCCGGGGAAGGTGAATCCTGTGATACCGGAAGTTATAAATCAGATTTCCTATCATATAATGGGTTGTGATGCCACAATAACTAAGGCTGCTGAGGCCGGACAGCTGGAATTAAACGTGATGCAGCCGGTTATAATGTACAATCTCTTTCAGGGGATTGAGATGATGCGCAATGGCATTGATACATTTATCGACAACTGCATAGTTGAAATAGAAGCCAACAAAGAACGGTGTCGCAGCCTTGTCGACGGCAGTGTAGGCATCATAACTGCCATAAATCCTCATGTGGGTTATGAAACAGCTGCCTATGTAGCCAAAAAAGCTCTCAGCGAGGATAAATCAGTTCGCGAAATAATCATCGAGGAAGGAATACTTTCAGAGAAAGAACTTGATGAAATACTCGATCCTTACGAGATGACCGAGCCGGGAATAGCCGGTCGGGATCTGCTGGATTATCAGGAAAGAAAATAGTGATAATATACTCAGGTCAAATCCAGCAGCCGGTAACAAATAGATCTATTTAAATGAGGGGTGCCCACCAATGTGGCAGGTAGTATATATTGTTGAAGGTGAGGAGACAGCAAATGAAATTGCTGGAGCCCTGGAAAATGAGGGCTTTCTGGTGAAAATGGAGCAGGCGGGAAAAAGAAATTACCAGGTAAAGACTCCCGCAGGAGAGGCAGAAGAAGTGCATGAGTTTATTCAGGAAAACTTTCCCAAACATTAAAGATAAGGCTGGCCTAAAAGATTTTGCAGGCCAGCCTAAAATTTTTGGATTATTTTTTCCTGGAAACTATGAGGTTTCGTTCCCGGGAAATTTTTCTTCTGCTAGCGCAGGGATTTATCCAAAAAGAGACTCAGCTTCCTTATAAAATTCGAGTGGAACTTCTTTAATATCTGCGACCGCTTCAGAGAGGCTGACTGCCTCAATATCCTGACCCCGCAGTGCGGGCATTTTGCCAAACTCACCTTCATCTACCAGATCGATTGCTCTCAGGCCATAACGACTGGAGAGCACTCGATCATAGGCGGTAGGAGAGCCTCCTCGAATAATGTGACGGGGCTGAATGTATCTGGTTTCCCAGTCCATTTTTTCTTCGATCTCCTCCGCCAGGTATTCTCCAACACCACCGAGCACAACATGACCGTATTCATCTGTATCTTCGTCCTTAGCAATCATTTCTTCCATTTCTGTTGTGGTAGCTCCCTCAGCCACTACAACGAGGGCATATTTTTTTCCGCGATTTCTTCTCTGCTCAAGAAGATTACAGACATCTTTTATGCTGTATTCCTCTTCAGGTATCATTATAACATCTGCATCTCCTGCCCAGCCTGCATAAAGAGCGGTCCAGCCGGCGTAGCGCCCAAATATTTCGTAGACAATAACCCGGTGATGAGAGCGAGCTGTTGTTCGGAGACGATCGAGATGATCGGTAGCAGCCTGTATGGCGCTCATAAAACCAAATGTCATATCCGTGCACTGCAGATCATTATCCATTGTTTTGGGAACCCCTACTACATTCACGCCTCTATCGTAAAATTTGTTGGCAGCCCCCAGAGTATCATCTCCTCCGATAACGATAAGTGCGTCCAGATCCTCTTCCTCCATAGTTTGTTCTACCTCTTCCGGATCCTGATTGGGACTGAAGGGATTGGTTCTGCTGCTGCCCAGGATTGTTCCGCCTTCGGGCATAATATCTATGACATCATCAGTGTTAAGAGGTCGAGAGATATTTTCCAGTGCTCCTTTCCAACCGTCTTCAAAACCAACAAATTCATGACCATATTCGTTAATACCTCTCCAGACAATTGATTTGATGACAGCGTTCAAACCTCCGCAGTCACCGCCTCCAGTTAAAATACCAATTCTCATGTTATTATAAACCCCCTCATTAAAATAATTTCATATTCATCAGTTATTCATGCAAAGATTTTGGCTTGATATAGACTTAGAATGTTATATAGACTTTTAATACAGGTCATTAATTAATACAGGATAAAAGTCTGTTTTCCTGCTCCCGGAGATAAAATAAAAATATTCACACACTATGAATTCTGTTTAAAGTAAAATTTATTTTGCATTTAATTATCAAAGAACAGTATTATCTCGAGCTGCAGCAGGGTTTGACAAGTTTATAATTGTGGTGGTATGATTAAACAAACCTCCGAAAAACTCTTCAGCTTGAATGAACAGGCAGAAAATATCAGGAGGAATATGCAATGAAAAAAATCGGGGTCCTGACCAGCGGGGGAGATGCTCCCGGAATGAATGCTGCCGTTAGGGCTGTAACCAGATACGGACTGAGCAAAGGCTATGAAATGATGGGCATTAGAAGAGGATATGCAGGCCTTGTACGCGATGATATATTTTCTCTTGATGATGGCGATGTTTCCGGTAAAATTAATAGAGGAGGCACCTTTTTACTGACCGCCCGAAGTGAAAGATTTCGCACAGGGGCCGGGCAGGAAGAGGCGCTTAAAAACCTTGATTCTTCCGGGATAGATGCCCTGGTAATAATTGGAGGTGACGGATCTCTGCGGGGGGCAGAAGCACTGGAGGAGCAAGGCATACAAACCATCGGAATACCTGCCACTATAGACAATGATATTCCCTGCACGGATTATGCGATTGGTTTTGATACCGCTGTGAACACCGTTATTGATGCGGTGGATAAGATAAGGGACACAGCCACGTCTCATGAAAGGGTATTTGTGGTGGAGACCATGGGAAGAGATAACGGATTACTTACTCTGGCAGCAGGAGTTGCTGCTGGAGCGGAATCAATATTGATACCTGAAATACAATTTGATCTTAATGAAGTCTGTGAACGGGTGGCCGAGGGTTACCGACAGGGTAAACTTCACAATCTCATTCTCGTTGCAGAAGGAGTTCAGCTGGATGGCTCCCCCAATTTTAATGATGAAAGGGAAAATAGGGTGGCTTTTATCATTGGGGATAGAATAGAGGAATATACCGGTCATGAAGTGAGAGAGATTGTTCTGGGGCACGTTCAGCGCGGAGGACCTCCTTCGGCCAGGGACCGCATCTGGGCAAGCCAGATGGGAGCAAAAGCCATCGAGGCTCTTATTGAAGATCAGTCAGGCTGTATGGTGGCCCGTCGGGGAGAAAAACTCAGATTAATACCCTATAATGAAGTCTGGCAGGGAAAGGTTGAGGTAGAAAAGTCCCTTTATAGACTTGCACATATAATAGGTTGAGCTCGGCTGTTTGATTAATGAAAATTCGGGCACCTCAATAAAAATTGCGGCTCTTCTCCACATCATTTGTTAATTTTTTTAAGTACATTTTTACAATGCTTCTTCCTGGAAGCTATTAGGCACAGTTCACAAAAAAAATTCCTCGGCTATCAAGCAAATATAGCATCTTTTCAGAGTAAAGGTTTTGGATAAGAACTAAAGCTGCTCATTTTTTTTAAATCTTTTGCAGATAAAAGTGAAATTATGCACCAGAAGAATTCAGCAGAAAAAATTTGGATGGGGAGGTTATGATATTGCGCAGGACAAAAATTGTATGCACACTGGGGCCGGCCAGCAATGACAGAGATATACTGCTGGAAATGGCCAGACAGGGTATGGATGTGGCCAGATTTAATTTTTCGCACGGGGAACATGATGAACACAGACACAGAATGTCATTGGTCAGAGAAGTAGAAAAAGAGCTGGGAAAACCAATAGGCCTGATGCTTGACACGCAGGGACCGGAAATAAGAACAGGAGATTTAAAAGAAGGCGAAGTTGAGCTTGAAGAAGGAGAAGAAATAATTGTAACCACCGGAGATATTGAGGGAGATAATGAAGTAATCTGTGTCGATTACGAAAATCTGCCCGGAGATTTGGAGCCGGGAAGCAAAATTTTGATAGATGATGGTCTTATAGAGCTTGAAGTCCTTTCAGTTGCCGGCGATGAGATCAACACAAAAATTATGAACGGTGGATCTCTGGGGACTTATAAAGGGGTCAATCTGCCCGGGGTAGAAGTTAAGCTTCCCGCGCTGACAGAAAAGGACCGAAAAGATATAACATTTGGCTGTGAGCAGGAAGTGCATTTTGTGGCTGCCTCATTTGTGCGAAAAGCTGATGATGTTATTGAAATCAGAAAACTGCTCGAAGAGCATGATAGTGAGGACATCAATATAATCCCCAAAATTGAGAACGAGGAGGGGGTTGAAAATATAGATGAAATTATTGAAGTTTCTGATGGAATAATGGTGGCCAGGGGTGACCTGGGTGTGGAGCTTCCTGCAGAAAAGGTTCCCATTATACAGAAACAGATAATTGATAAGTGTAATGAAGCTGCCATACCGGTTATCACGGCAACGCAAATGCTGGATTCTATGATTCGCAATCCCCGACCCACCAGAGCTGAGGCCTCCGATGTGGCCAATGCCATTTTCGATGGCACTGATGCTATTATGCTGTCAGGTGAGTCGGCCGCTGGCAGCTATCCGGTTGAGGCTGTAAGAACCATGGACAGAATAGCTGTAGAGACCGAAAACTCTCTAACCTATTCGGAAAGGTTGTCATCCCTTCGACCTGCCGGCAAAACTGCCACTGAGGCCATCAGTCACGCTTCCTGTGAAACCGCTATAAATCTCGAAGCTGACGCCATTATCACTGCCACTGACTCAGGACTCACCGCCAGGATGGTGGCAAAATACCGTCCCTTTATCAAAATCATTGCAGTAACTCCTGGAGAGAGAGTGCGACATTTTCTTACTCTCACCTGGGGGGTTTATCCTCTGCTGAGTGAAAAGGCTGAAACCACCGATAAGATGATACAGATGTCCATAGATGCTGCTCTGGATGAAGGACTGATAGAAAATGGAGATCTGGTCACGGTTACGGCCGGAGCACCAGTGGGAGTTCCCGGCACCACCAATTTGATTAAAGTGGATATTGTGGGGCGTCCGCTGCTTGAAGGAAATGGAGTGGGCAAAAGCATTGTGACAGGAAGGGCAGTCATAGTTGAAAACGCTAACGACGCTAAAGAGAAAATAAATGAGGGAGATATAATTGTTACGGATATTACTGATAAGGATTATATGCCGGTCCTTGAAAAGGTAGCTGGAATAATAACAAAAAAAGGAGGGCTGACTTCACATCCTGCCATTGTCGGCTTGAATCTTGAAAAGCCTGTTGTGGTTGGAATAGGAGAGCAAATTGAAAAGTTAAAGGATGGAGAGGAAATAACTCTGGATGGAGTTCGAGGCCTGGTTTACAGAGGGAGGGCTCATCTTAGATAGTTATGACTCTTTAATTTATAATTCGTAAATATAAATCGGGAGCGGAGATAAAACTCCGCTCCCGTTTGATTTAGAAGTAAAGGGATGGGCGTTTGCCATCCGGATTTGATCTGATGGTGCCAGATTTAACTCCCGCACAATTTTTCTTGAACTGACTCAAGCCTGACTTTCCTGTTCCCGGTGCTTAATACCTGCTGCTCAAAACATCGCTTCTTGCATCCGAGCTGAGATTCTGCTTGCAGTCAAATAACTCTACTTACTGAGAAAATGCTTTTGATGCTCTCCGGATGATATCCCTTTACTTCTAACTACATTTTAGCAGATGAAATCAAAAAAGTCAAGCAAAATTGCTACCTTTATAAATATTGCTAATATTAATCCGCACATCCCATCCAGCTTCTTCCTGCTCAATAACAAAAAGAATTCATCTCCAGAGTGGTTCGTTATTTTCTTTACTGGCAGACATAATGCGCGTAAGTTCAAATAAAAACCAGAACATTTAATTTTAGCTTTTTGCAGGAAGGATTAATATTAATGATCAAGAATAAATATAGACAATGACAGCATTTAAAAATTGGGGCTAATCCCTGAAAAGAGGGAGTGATTAGCAGTGTTTTTAGACTGCCAGGGAGATTTCGCTGAAGAGGAAGATTTTCTAAAAAATTTATTTTTCTATAAATTTGGTGAACAGGCCTGGTATATGTTTGAACCTGACTTCTATGCTGAGGCCAACAAAGAACATGCTGAATTTCTGGGTGTAGAACCCTCGGATATGAGAGGAGCGAGGGTGAGAGATTTTCTTCCTGAAGAGCATGCAGAAAAATTTATCAGTGATAATGAAGAGGTATTCGATAAAGGGGAGAAAAACAGGGTAGATCAGGTGCTTACAGATGATCGGGGTGAAGAGAGAATTCTCAGCATTACTCGCCAGCCTATTCTGGATAAGGAGAATGAAGTGACAGCTATTCTCTGTATGGCTGAAGATGTAACTGACTGGCGTCGGGCAGAGAAAAATCTCTATGAAAAAGAAGAGCTATTCCAGTCCATTATTTCTACCATGCCAGATTTGCTTATGGTTTTGGATAGCGATGGTAGATATCTCAGAATGTGGACGGGAAATTATGACATTTTATACGCTCCGCGCAGTGAAATGCTGGGCAAAAAGGTTGCCGAAGTACTCCCTGCAGGTCCTGCTGAAAAGATAATGGATAATCTAAATAAAGCCCTTGAAAGTGTAGATATGCAGATTTTTGAATACAAACTGGAAGTTATGAGCGGTGAAAAATATTTTGAAGGGCGCGTAAAGGCAGCCGGCAGGAATAGAGCGGTTATGGTGGTAAGAGATATTACCGATAGAGTAAATGTGCACAACAAAATCAGAGAGCTGCACAACATTGCTGCAGACCTCGGAAGCAGTCAGAGCGAGGATGAAATTTACAGACGCACGGTGGAAGCAGCCGAAAAAATTCTTGAATTTGATGTCTGCTCTCTTGATATTGTGGAGGATGATATGCTGGTTGTTAAGGCCACCTCTTCCGGAGTTCCCGAGGGAGGTTCGGTGAGTGAAAAGATCTCTGAAAGCGGCATCGCCGGCAAAGTATATAAAACTCAGGAGCCTCATCGCACTGATGATATAAATAATGAACCCGATGCCAAACCGGTTAGCGGCGAATATAAGGCTGCAATTACCATTCCCATTGATGAGTATGGAATTTTTCAGGCTGTATCCACTGAAAAAGGTAAATTTGATAAAGAAGATATGCAGATGGCTGAGCTGCTTCTTTCACATACCAGCACAGCACTGAAGCGACTTGAAGCTGAAAAGGAGATTAGATATCTCGGTTTTCACGATAAGCTCACCGCCCTTTATAACCGCAAATATATCGAGGAAGAGCTCAATCGTCTGGATACCCCCCGCCAGCATCCTCTGACCGTGCTTTTAGGTGATGTAAATAGTTTGAAGCTGGTCAATGATGCTTTTGGTCATGAGGAAGGGGATAGGCTTTTAAAATTAATGGCTGATATTTTGCAGGATTCCTGCCGGGAAGAGGATATTGTAGGCCGTTTTGGCGGAGATGAGTTTATATTAGTTCTTCCGGCAACAGACCGTGATGATGCAGAGGGCATAAGGCGCAGGATACGAGAGAACTGTTCCCGGGTTGAAGATCAAGAAGTTATCCCTGTCAGCATTGCTCTGGGTATTGCCAGCAAAACTGACAGCGATGAGGAGATCAGTGAAGTTATCAAAAGAGCAGATGCCAGAATGTATGAGGATAAGATGGCTCAGGGTGATAAGAATAGAGAAGCGATTTTCAATAAACTCCTCGAGCAGCTGGGTGAAAGACAGTTTGAAACTATGGCTCATTGTAGCCGTGTAAAAGAAATGGCTGGAAAGATGGGGAAGGCGCTGGGGTGGCCTGAAAAAAAGTTAAATCATCTTAAAGATGCTGCATTACTCCATGATATAGGTTTGATATCTGTAGATGATGATATCATTAACAGCAGCAGGCCTCTGACTCGCCGCGAGTGGAAACAGGTAAAGAAGCACTCTGAAATAGGATATCGCATTGCTCGCTCTTCCGATGAACTTTCAAGTATAGCTCCTATAGTGCTTCATCATCATGAGAGATGGGATGGCTGCGGATATCCCCGTCGTCTGCAGAGGGAAAATATCCCTGTTGAAGCGAGGGTGGTTGCTCTGGTGGATGCTTTTGATGTGATGATTAATGGCAAAGTATATAAGGAAAAAATGAGCAAAGATGAAGCAGTGGCGGAGTTAAAAGAGGAAGCAGGAAAGCAGTTTGACCCGGAGCTGGTGAATACTTTTGTGAAAGAAATATTGTAATTCATACTGGTTTGACTGACAAAAAAGAAATGATATAGATCTTATATTAACTTTTTCTCTCCCGACCATAAGGCGAAAAATCTATTTTATCGGCATACCAGGGTCCGATTTTTGGAGTGAGGATTAAGAATGACTGCAGAAATCCCGGTTCACCTGAGCCATCATCGAGAGCCAGCAGAAGGACAAATTGTTGAAAAGCCCCGTAGAACAGGATGCCAAGTATTATACCTGGCAATGCAGTCAGTATTTTTAAAAGTTTATACAGGGGCCCGGGAAGCTGCCACCTGTATTTCCTCAACCAGGTGTGAAATTTATGAGTTCCCCAGAAACCTGTAAGTCCTATATAGGCGGTAAGAAGGCCGAAAAAGAACAGGCCTGGAAGGGAATAACTTAAAAACAATGAGATAATTATTCCCGCAATAAAACCGATTATTCCCCACCCGGTGGCCAATCTGCCCAGGTAAAGCATATATTGATCCTTATCCATTTGAGATCCCGTTTTCATAACATTTTCCTCCTGAAAATTTTGCCTATAATAGGAGAAGTCTTATGAACAAAATCTTTTATAGTGAAGACAATACCTCCCGCAAACATTGCGGGAGGTATTTTTAGCATTTATTGAAACTTCAGGAGAATCTGAAATCAATTATCCATCAAGAACAACGATGCGCCCTTCAACCTTCGGAAATAGTGGACTCTCTTCCTGAATTAAATCGATAAACATCTCTGTGTCAATATCTTCAAATACTTCAAGGTGTTCGGCCTCTTCCAGCATATCGTATTCATCGCCTCCGGCCACGAGAAATTCATTGGTGGCCAGGACGTATTCGCCCTCTTCATTCAGTTCTTCGCCTTCTACAAAGACATCCTCTATGCGGTTGCCAGCCGGCTCAGAGGGATCAAAGTAAAATCTGAGACCGCTCACATGGAGAAATTTGCCTGATACTTCAGGGTAGGAGCTTACGGCGTGCTCAAGCATTTCAACCACTTTATCACCGCTGATTTGTACCGTTTCCACTTCATTTTCAAAAGCTAAAATTTCTGTGGCATCTTCCAGAGTTATTTCGCCAACATCGGCAGAGTCTCTGATACCTCCGCCGTTGTAAACAGCGATATCGGCACCAGTGTTTTCTCTGATCATATCGGTTATTAAATTGCCCAGATTGGTTTCCATGGTCCGCACGTGTTCCCTTTCCCCATTTAGAAATACTTCTGTCTCACCAATTACAGTGTCAAGAGCCTGGGCCTGCATTCCGGAGAATATCGTGACCAGAGCCACCATCAGAAAAGCCACAAACAGCTTTTTCTTTTTAAACAAGATTATCCCTCCCTGATATATTTTATGTTTATAGTAGCCATTAACTACATCTTTCAGATATCCGGCTTTCTTACATGAACAATATTATATTCAATTTTTTTAATCCGAAAATTCATACAGATTTAAAGAGTTGATAAATTGCACCGGTTGTGCTATCTTATTAATGGATGCTGACGGAAAAATTATATATGTAATTGTGAAAGTATAATCAAATAAATATATTTATAAAAGCTGGCAATGCTCAATTTAATATACCATTATAAGTGTCCAATATAAGGATCAAGGGCTAAGGGCCAATATAATTATATAACATGTCATCCGGATTTACAATCAATCTCCCGAAAAATAGTGCTTCCTATACGAAAGCTTTTCCCCTGAGCTTGTTTTCAGCCTGGCGAATCTTAAAGTTAAGAGCGCAATGTTTTTTGCTATGAACCTGATTCGGATTTCAGAAAATTTATGATTATCACTTCACCTCATATTTTCCGGCGACCGAAATGATGGCAGTGAATAAAAAAATATTTTTCTATAATTGAAAAGTAGCAGAATCCAATTTTTGATACCTGGGAGGAGATATTATGACAAAAAAAGGGTTTTTTAGCTTTGCGGCGGCATTCCTTATTTTTTTTCTGCTTGCGGGATTTACAGTTCTGGCCATTGATGAAGATCTGGTAGTGCTTCACACAAACGATATTCATGGACGCATCGAGGTTGATGAAGGCCAAATGGGCATTCCTGTTATAGCTTCTCTTATTGAGGACCACAGAAAATCTTATGAAAATGTCCTGGTCATGGATGCAGGTGATACAATTCACGGTCGTTCTATCACCAATCTTCTGGATGGTGAGAGCACTGTAGCTGCAATGAATAAAGCCGGATACGATGTTATGGTTCCGGGTAATCATGATTTTAACTTTGGCTGGGAGAGACTTGTGGAGCTGGAAGAAAAAATGGAATTTGACCTTGTTGCTGCCAATGTAAAAAAAGATGGAGAGTTGCTCTTTGAGCCTTATGAAATCTATGAATTCAGTGGCTATGAGGTGGGAGTATTCGGGTTGGCCACTCCCGACACCTATGCGACCACCCATCCCGATAACATTGAAGGTATAGAATTTACCGATATGGTAGAAGCTTCTGAAAAATATGTCAGTAAATTTGAAGAAAAAGGCATGGATCTTATAGTTGCTCTGGGTCATGTTGGGTTTGCTGGCGATCATCCTTCCGATGAAGTAGTTGAGAAAGTTGATGGCATAGATTTATTTGTGGATGGCCATTCACATGATCGCTTAGCGGAAGGTGTTTGGGTTGAAGATACCCTTTTTGTTCAGGCCTATGAATACACAAAGGATCTGGGTAGAGTTTATATAGATATTGAGGAGAAAGAATTTACTGCAGAGCTGATTTCAGCAGAAGAGGGCAAAGAATTAGCTGATCCCCATCCTGAATTGGAAGAGCTGCTCGATGAATACAGTGATAAAGCCACGGAAATATTGCTTGGCAATTGAAATCATTCCGTATGGTATAGGTTTGTTGCACTGAGCTGCAAAAAATGATATATTTAGCATGAGTAGTTCTGTGAAAAAACTTAAATGAGGGGGAAAAAATATTGATTAAGAAGCTAACCTGTCTTACAGTTGCTATCGCTCTGGTAATGGCTTTCAGTTTTGTGGGATTCGGTCAGCAGGCTCAGGCCCAGGATGGCGTTGTAGGTATTGTCTTTTCCATTGGTGGCCTGGGAGATATGTCCTTTAATGATCTCGCCTACGATGGACTTTCTCAGGCAGAAGAGGAGCTGGGGATTGATTTTACTCACATCGAACCAGATGATACGGCCGACTTTGATCCTGCTTTAAGAGGCCTGGCAGAGATGGAGCTCGATCTTGTTATAGGCACGGGCTTTCTGCAGGAGGAGGAAGTCAATAGAGTCGCTGAAGAATTTCCTCATGTTAACTTTGCTCATATAGATCCCGATGATCCCTTTGCCGACCGTCATGAAAATATAAGAGGGCTCTCCTTTGCCGAGCATGAAGGTTCTTTCCTGGCTGGAGTTCTGGCCGCTCTTGTTACTGAGAGCAATCATGTTGGTTACATCGGCGGTATTGACAGCCCCCTTATCAATCGCTTTGAAGGTGGATTTGTGCAGGGTGTAGAATATGTAGAAGAAGATCTGGGCAAAGACATTGAGATGTCCCGCACCTACGCCGGCAGCTTTGATGATTATACACGTGGACGTGAAATAGCCCTGGGTTTCATAGATGATGGCGCCGATGTTATCTATCACGCTGCCGGGGGTGTTGGTGAAGGACTATTTACAGCTGCTGCCGAGGAAGATATATATGCTATCGGTGTTGACTCAAATCAGAACTGGATTGAACCCGGAAATATCATAGCAAGCAAGCTAAAGAGAGTAGATGTTGCAGTATACGAAACCATTGAAGATGTATTGGCCAGTGATTTTGACGGCGGCTACAATCAGCAGTTCAATCTGGAGATGGACGGTGTAGGTATTACTCCTCTTGAGGCGGAGGTCGATGAGGCAATAAGAGATGACCTTTCTGAAGAAGAGATAGAAGCAATTGAGGAGATGAAGGCTGAAGTAACTGCTCCTCACGCCGAATATGTTGAAAATGTAAAGCAGAAAATTATTGACGGCGAAATTGAAATAGAAGACTGGGCGAGGCAGTAAGCCAGACGCTGCACCGGATTATCTGGTAGTTACAGGCGCATTTTAGACTTATCAAACCTGGACAACCAATCAGGGCTCCAGCCAGCAAGCAATGCGGCTGGAGTCCTGAATTTATTTTAACGAAAAAGAAAATTATGGGATTAAAATTAATATTTACTGCTATTTTAATAGTCGGGTATGTCGCATAACACAAAGGCCGAGGAGGCATACAGGGAATGACTCGGGAAAAGGCTGAAAATGATTTTATCCTGGAAATGCGAAACATAACCAAAGCCTTCCCTGGCGTAAAGGCCAATGACAGAGTAAACATGGCCGTGAAGGATGGCGAGATCCATGCTTTGGTGGGAGAAAATGGTGCGGGTAAAACTACACTTATGAAAATACTTTACGGTCTTTTGCGTCAGGATGAGGGGGATATATTCTACAGAGGAAAAAAAGTGAGGATCAGAAAACCTCAGGATGCTATAGATCTGGGCATTGGCATGGTACACCAGCATTTTAAACTGGTGGATCCCCTCACAGTTACAGAAAATATAATTCTGGGTTCGGAGCCCAGGAGCGGCCTCTCCATAGATATGGATAAAGCCAGGGAGAGGGTAAAGGAAATATCAGATAGATATGGTCTGCACATAGATCCCGATGCAAAAATAGAGGATATTTCTGTGGGTATGCAGCAGCGCGTAGAGATCATTAAAATTCTTTTCAGGGGAGCGGAGCTGCTTGTATTTGATGAGCCCACCGCTGTGTTGACCCCCCAGGAGACGGACGAACTCTTTGAAATTTTTGAATCGTTGATAGATCAGGGTAAAACTATCATTTTTATCACCCATAAATTGAAAGAGGTGCTGAAGGTAAGTGACCGTACCACCGTGCTCAGAGATGGGCAGAGTGTTGATACCGTGGAAACCGCAGAAGTGACACAAAAGGAAATAGCTGAAATGATGGTGGGACGGGAAGTGCTTTTCAGGGTTGAAAAGGACGAGGCTGACACCGGTGAGAAAATACTGGAAGTATCAGATCTGAGGGTGCATGATAATCGAGGGATAGAGACGGTTCAGGGAGTATCATTTTCTCTATCACGCGGTGAAATATTTGGCATAGCAGGTGTTGAGGGTAATGGGCAGACGGAAATGGTAGAGGCAATTACAGGACTGAGATCTGCCGCTTCGGGGACTGTAGAATTTAAAGGTGAGAATATAACAAATCTCGATGCCAAAAAGATCAAGGATAAAGGTATCGGTCATATACCTGAGGATAGACAG
Source organism: uncultured Halanaerobiaceae bacterium (assembly GCA_964630835.1). Taxonomy (GTDB): domain Bacteria; phylum Bacillota; class Halanaerobiia; order Halanaerobiales; family Halarsenatibacteraceae; genus Halarsenatibacter. The sequence goes on along the minus strand of CAZVZM010000014.1, from coordinate 13,620 downwards.
CGCCGGGGATTAATCCTGGATTTTGATCTGGGAGAAAATATGATTTTGGGTTATCACCATCGCCGGCCTTATTCCCGCCTGAATGTTATGAATTATTCTGAAATCGACGAACATGCCCGGAAATTGATTAAGGAATTTGATGTGAGGACAGGCAGCCATAAAAATTCTGCCGGCAAGCTGTCTGGAGGAAATCAGCAGAAGGCGGTCATTGCCCGGGAGTTTTCTCACAACCCCGAGCTTTTGATTGCTGCTCAACCCACCCGTGGGGTGGATGTCGGTTCCATTGAATTTATTCACAATCAGCTGATCAAGAAAAGGGACGAAGGAGCAGCTGTGCTTCTGGTTTCGGCTGAGCTTAACGAAGTTTTAAGTTTGAGTGATAGGATAGGTGTCATTTATGATGGCCAGCTTGTAGAAACTATGGAGGCAGAAAAAACTGACGAAAGAGAGCTGGGACGTTTAATGACTGGCGGAGAAAGGAAGGAGGCAAAGGCCAGTGGCTGATAAGAAAAGTAAATCGAGCAAGTCTCTGGCCGGCGATAAATTCAAAAAAATTGCAGTAGAACTGGGTTTCTCTCTCTTTTCAATTTTTATTGCGCTTCTTGTGGGGGCAGTGTTTATAATGATAACAGGATTGTCTCCCATTGAAGCTTACTCTGCCCTTTTTGATGGAGCTCTGGGCAGTACAAGAGATATTTTGAGCACTTTTTGGCGGTCCACCCCCCTTATTTTCACAGGATTTGCCCTGGCTATTCCATTTAAGGTTGGTCTTTTTAATATTGGAGGAGAAGGTCAGCTGCTTGTTGGTGGTTTTGCTGCCGGTTTTGTCGGTTTTTATTTCGAACTGCCGGCTCTGCTGCATGTTCCCGCTGCTCTGCTGGCAGGGATGCTGGGGGGAGCAATCTGGGCTTTAGTTCCCGCCATACTTAAAGCCTGGAGGGGTGCTCACGAGGTTATAGTCACTATCATGATGAATTATATTGCCCTCTACATGACCATACATTATGGTATAGATAGATTTAGAGTGGGAGGCAGACAGGCTCTTCCCACTATTCACGAATCAGCTGAGCTTCTGCGCGTGGTAGAACTTCCAGAAATGTCAATTATTGGATCCCTGCCCTTTATAGATATCTTTGCTCAACCCGGGTTGAGACTGCATATTAATTTTTTCTTTGCTCTGCTGGCAGCTTTGATTTTGTGGTTCTTCCTCTGGAAAACCACCTACGGATATGAATTGAGATCGGTGGGTAAAAATCCCGCTGCAGCGCAGTATGGCGGCATAAGTTCAACACGCAGTATATTAATTTCTATGGCCATCGCCGGAGCTCTGGCTGGCCTGGGTGGTGCAGGTGAAGCCCTGGGCACCCATCATACTTTTATACAGGGAATGGATGCAGGTCATGGCTTTACGGGGATTGCAGTTGCTTTACTGGGACGAAATCATCCGGCCGGAATAATACTGGCCGGCCTGCTTTTCGGGGCACTATCCGAGGGAGGACTTGCCATGCAGTTTGCCGGCATACCTTCAGAGATTGTTATGATAGTACAGGGCCTGGTAATATTCTTTGTAGCAGGTTTACAGATGGTAAAATACTTTCTGGCCAAACGCAGAGCTAAGGGGGAAGCTGAATAATGGACATAATCAGGCAGCTTTTTGCTCTACCGTTACTTCTAACCAGTTTAAGATTTGCCACCCCCCTGATACTGACAGCAGTGGGTGCTACTTTTAATGAGAGATCAGGTGTAATAAATATAGGTCTGGAAGGCATGATGCTCTTTGGTGCGTTTGCCGCCGCCTATGGCTCTTTCATGACCGGAAATCCCTGGGCGGGTGTACTATATGCCATGGCGGGAGGAGGCATTATGGCTTTAATTCTGGCCGTTGTCTGTGTGACATTAAAGGCTGATCAGATTGTTGTGGCTACAGGCATTAATATTTTTGCCTCCGGTATAACCGTGTATCTTCTTCAGGTATTCTTTGACTCAGCGGGAAGATCACCAAGAGTTCCGCGGCTTCCTCCTTTAAGAGTATTGGGAGCCCGCTATAATCCCATGACTATTCTGGCAATCATTGTGGTCCCTGTAGCATGGTATATTCTGTTTAAGACTCCCTGGGGTCTTCGCATTCGCTCCGTTGGTGAACATCCCAGTGCTGCAGATACACTGGGTATAAAAGTAAATAGGTATCGTTTTATATGTGTAATTGTCAGCGGTCTTATGGCCGGCCTGGCCGGTGCTCACCTGGCCATTGGAGATGGGGGAGCCTTTCTGCGGGAGATGACAGAGGGCCGGGGATTTATCGCCCTGGCAGCCATGATCTTCGGAAAGTGGAACCCCGTGGGGGCTTTCGGAGCTGCACTGGTCTTCGGTTATTTTGAGGCTGTCTCCATCAGAGTGACCCTGCCAGGAGTGCCATCGGAATTTATTCGTTCTATTCCTTATGTAATGACAATTATTATACTGGCTGGAGCAATAGGGCGGGCTACTCCACCTGCTTCAATAGGTGAACCGTACTTTCAGGAAGAGGAATAGCAATAAATTAGTCATGAAATTTATCATCCTGAAATTATCTATGTGAGTCTATGTCGGCGATAAAACATCTAAAAAAATGTTGTCCATTTTACCGGCCTTCGGGCCGGTTTTTTATATAATTTAATTTGCAAATCACTATTGTTTGGGTTAAAATTAATTTTGAACTGCGGAAAGTTTAAGGTGCGAAATTGAATGAATTACAATACAGTATAATGACATGTCAGGAGTGAAATACAGTGATATCCATTGGAGGAACTCTTACAGCTTTTTTCCTGGTGGTTTATTTGCTGTCCAGGCAAAAGAGTCTGGGAACGGCTATGCTGATTGGAGCCGGCATCATCGGTTTTACTGCTGCAGAGGATATAACCGTTAACATTTTCAATATCCTTCCCACTTTTTTTCAGGGCGTAATAGATCCCATGACGATCCAGCTTGTGGCTCTGGTCAGTCTTGTAACTATATTTGCCTATATGATGAAAGAAATGAGCATGCTCAGAGATTTGATCGATGTGGCGACATATTATCTCAACAGCATCTTTTTATCTCTGGTTACAATCCCCTCGCTTATAGGTGTGCTACCCATCCCGGGAGGTGCTATATTTTCTGCTCCTATGATTGAACCGCTGGGGGAAAAAATGGAGCTTTCAGGGGCGGAGATCACCTCGCTTAATATTTTTTTCCGGCATCTCTGGTATTTTTCTTTCCCATATATTCCCAGTATAATACTGGCTTCTTCACTTTCCGGAATTAATATACTGACAATTGCAGCCATGCACCTGCCCATTGTGGTGATGATGATTTTGATTGGCTGGGTGTATTATGGGAAAGTTGGCATCGGCAGAAAAAGACTGGCGGAAAAAAGCTCTGCTGAAGTCGGAGCCGCAGGAGCTTCCGGGGGATCAGAATCCAGCAGAGAAAAACCGGGACGCCGGATGGTGCTCAATGCCACTCTGCCCTATCTGATTGTGCTGCTGCCGCCGATACTGCTGGGGATAGATTTTGTAATTTCGCTATTTGTAGGAATAGTTGTGGTGGCGTTTAGCAAAAGAGATAATTTTTCTCCGGGTATGATTAAAGAAGGTTTCAATCTAGAACTCACTTACGGTGTTTTTGGAATAATGATTTTTAGAGCCTTTATAGATAATTCCGAGGGCGTGGAAAATTTGACGGAGCTCTTTTTGGAGGCCGGGCTTTCACCGCTGCTGCTTGCTCTTGTGGTGCCTTTTTTGGTGGGACTTCTTACCGGAAATCATGTGGGCGCTATAGGGATATCCTATCCGGTAGTTCTCTCAGTTTTTTCCGGCAGTCAGGCCTATTCTATATGGCATATGGTGATTTTCAGCAGCAGCTATTTTGGATATATAGTTTCTCCTTTTCATATGTGCAACATAATGACAGTTGAATATTTTGACACAAACTTTAAGAAGTATTATAAAAATATTGCGCTGCCTCTGGGCAGCAGTGCAGCTGGAATTGTCCTGCTCGGTCTTGTTTACTGGTTCTGGCTGGGTGGTTAAAACTTTAGTTGAGATTTTGGGGAGGTTAAAATGGAGTTTAAACTGGACAAAAAGGTCTCCCTTCCTGAGGCTGAAACTGACTTTTTAGCGGTGGGAGAGCTTCTCGTGGATCTGATTGCTCGTGAAGAAACTGGAAGCTTTGCTCAGGTGGAAACATACCGCAGGCATTTCGGGGGCTCACCGGCCAATATAGCAATAAATGTGCGCAATCTTGGGTGCAGGTCGGCCCTGATCAGTCGGATAGGAGCCGATGGGCTGGGAGATTTTCTTATCAGAAGGCTTAATTTAGCTGGAGTTAACGCTGACGGTATAATAAGAGATGAGAAAAATAACACTTCTCTTATGCTTGTAACAAGAAGCCGGGAGTCGCCTGAATTTCTCGCCTACAGGGGTGCAGATCGGTGCCTAAAACCTGAGGATGTTAAAAGCGAAAGGATAGCGGGGGCGGGCATAGTGCATATATCCACTTTTGCCATTTCGGCTGCCGAGAGCAGGAGGGCTCTTGAAAAGGTGGTAAGAATAAGCAGGGACAGAGATAGAGTGCTGGCCCTTGACCCTAACTATCGCCCTCAGCTGTGGGAGGGAGAGTTTTCCGGTCAGGAATATATAAGAAAGCTTTTGTCGGATGTCGCGATCGTCAAGCCCTCGCTGGATGATGCTCGAGCACTTTTTGGTCCAGGAGGCCGCGAGGAGCATCTGCGCAGATTTCACGAAGCTGGCTGTGACCTTGTCATTTTCACTCTAGGAGCGGATGGCCTGATAGTTTCCACAGCAGAGGAGCAGAGATATTATCCCTCCCTTGCGGACGAGGTGGTAGATACCACAGGAGCCGGAGATGCCTTCTGGGGAGGATTTTACGGGGGCATAATTAAAGGGCAGACGCTTCACGAAGCTGTTAAACTGGGAAGCGCCCTGGCTGCTGAAGCTTTAAAAAAGGTGGGCGCTATGGTTGAGATTCCGGAAGAAGAATGGCTGAACGAAAAATATGATCTTAATCTGCAGGGGAGGTAATATATATGGAAAACGGGCCCGGCCTGGTGGCTTTTCTCAATCCTCAGGGAAATTTTGATCCCGATGACAGTTACTGGACTGAGCATCCTGACTTTGGCGGTCAGCTTGTCTACGTAAAAGAGGTGGCTCTTGCCCTCGCTGAAGAGCACGGAGTCAGGGTTGATATAATAACAAGGCGGATTGAAGACCCTGAATGGCCGGAATTTTCCGGCATAATGGATAGCTATCCCCGCAGCGACGATGTTAGAATTGTCCGCATTCCTTTTGGAGGTAAGAAGTTTTTGCGCAAGGAGCAATTATGGCCTCACATTCTGGAATATGTTGAGGGTATCGAAAACTTTTATAGTGAAGAAAGCTGCTGGCCGGATATTGTAACAACCCACTACGGTGATGGCGGACTGGCCGGCGCGCTTCTGGGGGAGAGAAATGATATTCCTTTTACCTTCACCGGGCATTCTCTGGGCGCACAGAAGATGGACAAGCTGAATGTCAGCGAGGACAATTTAGATGAGATGCTGAAAAAGTTCAACTTTCACAAACGCCTGGCTGCTGAGAGGATCAGCATGTCCAATGCTCATACAGTTTTTGTATCCACGGATCAGGAGAGAAAAATACAGTATTCACCCCCTGCTTATGAAGGGGCTGTGGATGTTGAGGATGACAGCAAATTTGCGGTTGTGCCTCCGGGTGTAAATCTGGATATTTTTCATCCGCAGCTGAGCGATGAGGATGAAAGAATCAAAGATCTGGTTCAGGAAAAATTTTCTCGTGACCTGGATGAAGAAAGACAGGAGCTTCCTGCTGTGATTGCGGCCAGCCGGCTGGATGAAAAAAAGAATCACACAGGCCTGGTGGAGGCTTTTGCGCAAAGTCATGATCTCCAGCAGAGGGCAAATCTTGTCATAACCTTGCGCGGCATCGATAATCCCTTCCGGGGGTATGAAGATGCCGATGATGAGGAACGAAAGGTCCTGGATCAAATCATGGAAATTATCTCTCAAAATAATTTGCGGGGAAAGGTGAGCATGTTTTCTCTGGGCAGCCAGCAGGAGCTTGCATCCTGCTACAGGGTCCTGTCCGAGAAAAATTCTATTTTTGCTCTGGTATCATACCATGAACCTTTTGGTCTGGCCCCTATAGAAGCCATGGCATCGGGGCTACCTGTCGTGGCAACCCGGAATGGTGGCCCCGAGGAAATACTGCAGGAAAATGGAGAAAAGTTTGGGATACTGGTCGACCCGGAAGATCCGGATGATATAGCTGGAGGGCTTCTTCGCCTGGCAGGCAGACAGGGGAACTGGGAAAAATATTATAACGCAGGTCGCAGGCGTGTCGAGGAAAAATACACATGGGAATCAACTGCAGAAAACTATCTGCAGAGATTGACCCGCATCCTGGAGGAACCGAAGAAATTTGCTCCTTCAAAGCGCCTGGAAATACCGGAATATTTTTACAGCGGCAAAGGGGAGAGTCAGCTGGTTGAGAAGCTCAAAAAACTCTACCCGGATATGTAAGGTTTTTTTTCAAAACAGTTGTTATAAACAATTGTTATAAAAAGGAGCTATATGATGTAAAGTCATAGTTACTCAACTCTTATTACAGGAAGCTATGATGCTCCGTTCACATGAAGTTTTTCCTCTGCTTAAATTTAGTTTTAGTCCCAAAAATAGTGCTTGCTTCCTTCGCGAGAGCTCCTCTATGAGCTCATAACTTCCTGGTATAATCACTATAAAAGCAAACTGAGACAATATTCGACAAGTGATGTGGAGAGGAGCTATATTTAATAAAAGGGTTTTGACAGGTTAAAAGACTGGATCTTTTGACACTACGCTATAAAATGCAGGAGGGAAAACATGAAAGGTAAAGAGACTCTGGTTTTGCTAAAACCTGAAGCGGTAAAGAGACAGCTTGTTGGAGAGATTATTTCCCGTCTGGAAAAAGCCAATTTTAACATCGAGAGAATGAAGCTGGATCGCTTTCCCCGGGAAACCCTGGCCGAGCTTTATGAGGAGCATAAAGGCAAGGATTTTTATGAAAGTATCGTGGGGGGATTTGCCGGAGAGCCGATGGTGGCTCTTATCCTGAGCGGGACAGAAAACACCATCGAAAGGGTTCGCACCATTATCGGAGCCACTGATCCGGTTGAGGCTGCTCCCGGGACGATCAGAGGTGATTATGCTCATGATATGGAGCCCGATAATATCATGCACGCCTCTGATTCGCCAGAATCTGCAGCAAGAGAAATAGAATTATTTTTCCCGGATCACTTTTAATCAGCACTAAAATTTTAACCTTTAAGGGGGAATTTAGCTGTGGATTTTTTCCTTGATACTGCCAACCTGGCGGAGATTAAAGAGGCTGCCGCTCTGGGAGTTATCGATGGAGTCACGACCAATCCCAGTCTGGTAGCTAAGGAAGGCGATGTTGAATTTCATGAGCACATTGGAAAGATATGTGAGATTGTTAATGGCCCGGTTAGCGCTGAAGTTATAAGCCTGGAGAAGGATGGAATGATAGAGGAAGCCAGGGAGCTGGCCGGTATAGCTGATAATGTGGCTGTCAAGATTCCTATGACCGAAGAGGGACTGAAGGCCGCCCGGGTTCTCGAAAATGAAGGCATTATGACCAACGTGACTCTGGTATTTTCAGCCAATCAGGCTCTGCTGGCGGCCAAGGCGGGAGCCACATTTATAAGCCCCTTCATCGGCAGGCTTGATGATAGAGCCCATGATGGTATGGAAATTATCGCAGAAATAAATGAAATTTTAGATCAGTATAGTTTTGAAAGCCGGGTAATTGCTGCCAGCATAAGAAGTCCGCGCCATGTAAAGCAGGCAGCTCTGCTGGGAACCGACATTGCTACTATTCCTTTTTCAGTGATTAGAAAAATGTCGGAGCATCCCCTTACTGATATTGGAATTGAGAGATTCCTTTCGGACTGGGAGGAGCTGGAAGATTAAAAGAAACCCGCCGGATCCTTTATCTTGACATAATTGATGTTATATGCTAAGATTATACTGGTCTGTGGAATGAGTTCTGCTTTGCCTGCGGAGGTGGCGGAACTGGCAGACGCGCTAGACTTAGGATCTAGTGGGATTTATCCTGTGAGGGTTCGAATCCCTCCCTCCGCACCATTTTATCCTTATTAGGTTAACAGATTAAGATTAGCAGATTATTTCAGGCAGCATATAAATTTTGCCAATCCACCCCGGGCGGGCAGTCAGCCCATCGGGGGTTATTTATTAATAAAAAGACCGTTTCATGACCGGGAAAATATGATTGACAGGGAGGCTTATTCCAATGGTAATGAAGGTAGAGAAGGATGAGCTTGACGGTAATCGAGTCAGGCTGCACGTCACTATCGAGAAAGAGGCTGTTAATGATGCGTTAGATCATGCCTATAAAAAGGTGGCAGAGGAGGTTGATGTTCCCGGTTTTCGACAGGGGAATGTCCCCAGAAAGGTACTGGAGTCGAAATTCGGGGAAGAAATATTGTATAAGGATGCTCTGGACGTCCTTATTCCTGCCCAGTATTCCATGGCAGTGGATGAAGCAGAAATAGAACCCATCGATGAGCCCGAAATTGAGGATTATCACATTGCCAGCGATGAGGAAGGATCTTTTACCGCCGAAGTAGAGGTGAAGCCTGAAGTGGAGCTCGGTGAATATACCGGTCTCGGCGTAGAGAAGGAAGAGGTAGAAGTTGATGAAGAAAGGGTTGATGAAGCAATAGAAGAAATGAGAGAGGAAAAGAGTCAGCTGGCAAGCACGGAAGGTTCCATTGTTCAGGAGGGTGACCATGTAGTGATAGATTTCACAGGATATATTGATGGAGAGACTTTCCCTGGCGGCAGCGCTGAGGAGTTTCTTCTGGAAATTGGCTCCGGTGATTTTGTGCCCGGTTTTGAGGAAAAACTTATCGGAAAAGAAGTTGACGAGGAAAACCCTCACGAAATTTCCATCACCTTTCCGGAAGATTATGATTCTGAGGACCTTGCCGGAGAGCATGCTGTCTTTGAAGTGACGATTAAGGAGATAAAACAAAAGGAAGTTCCCGAGCTCGACGATGAATTTGCACAGGAGGTTGGGGACTATGAAACTTTTGAAGAGATGAGAGAAGATATAAGAGAACAGATAAATGAGCGCATGGAACAGAATGCCCGCATTCAAGCTGAAAATGAAGTAATTGAAAAAGTATCAGAAAATGCGGAAGTTGATGTGCCGGAGAAGCTGGTAGAAGAGGAGCTTGATAATCTCTATCAGCAGATGGTGCAAAATCTTCAGTCGCAGGGAGTTGATGTGGAGGAGTTTTTCTCCTACAGCGACCTGACCGAAGATGAGTGGCGTCGCGAAAATCGAGAAGATGCTCGCAAAAGGGCTAAAAACAATCTGGTGCTTGAGGCCATAGCGGCTGCCGAAGATATAGAGGTGAAAGAAGAAGAAATTGATGAACGAATAGAGGAGATGGCTGAAAATAGTGAAGGTGATTTTCAGCAGATTAAGCAGTTTATGCAGATGCAGGGTCAGCTGGAAAATCTTAAAAGAGGTCTAAAAATGGAAAAGACTATTGATTTCCTGCTGGAAAACAATTAAAATGAAATTAAGAGGCAGGTTAATAATGCAGGAGGTGTTCGCATGAATCTTGTTCCCATGGTGGTCGAACAGACCAGACGGGGTGAACGCTCCTATGATATCTATTCCCGTCTGCTCAAAGATAGAATAATTTTCCTTGGTTCACATGTGACTGATGAGATTGCCAACCTGGTTATCGCCCAGATGCTTTTTCTGGAAGGTGAGGATCCGGACAAGGACATTTATCTCTATATTAACAGTCCCGGGGGGTCCGTTACCGCTGCTCTGGCTATGTATGATACCATGCAGTATATAAAACCCGATGTTTCAACTATATGTATGGGACAGGCCGCCAGCGCAGGTGCGCTTCTTCTGGCAGCCGGCGCAGAGGGTAAAAGACACGGTTTGCCCTATTCACGGGTGATGATACATCAGCCCGCAGGCGGTATTGAGGGCAAGGCCAGCGAGGCAGAGGTGCATGTCAAAGAGCTGCTCAGGATAAGAGAAATTTTAAATGAAATTCTCAGCGAGCACACAGACAGGACCATTGAGGAAATTGAGGAAGATGTTGAGCGGGATTATTTCATGAACGCTGAAGAAGCAAAAGATTATGGTATAATAGATGATATTATCACACGCAGTGAACTGCAGGATGAATAGATTTACTCAATGAGGTGATTGGATGTTTAAATTTGGCGAGGAAAAAGGTCAACTTAAATGCTCCTTCTGCGGCAAAAGTCAGGAGCAGGTGAAAAAGCTTGTGGCCGGACCGGGAGTCTATATCTGTGATGAATGCATCGAGCTCTGCAATGAGATCATCGAGGAAGAACTGGATGAGGATATGGATCTTGATCTTCAGAGCCTGCCCAATCCGGTTGAGATAAAGGATATTTTGGATCAGTATGTGGTCGGCCAGGAGCGGGCAAAAAAGACCCTGTCTGTTGCCGTCTACAACCACTACAAACGCGTCAATTCTGATATGAAAATAGATGATGTGGAGCTGGAGAAGAGCAATATTTTAATGATAGGCCCCACCGGCTGCGGCAAGACCCTGCTGGCACAGACTCTGGCCAGGATCCTTGATGTTCCCTTTGCAATTACTGATGCCACCTCTCTAACGGAGGCCGGATATGTAGGTGAAGATGTGGAAAACATTCTGCTCAAGCTGATTCAGGCGGCTGATTACGATGTGGAGAAGGCAGAAAAGGGAATTATATATGTGGATGAGATTGATAAAGTTGCCCGAAAATCTGAAAATCCTTCCATTACCCGGGATGTCTCGGGTGAGGGTGTGCAGCAGGCTCTTCTCAAAATTCTTGAGGGCACGACTGCCAGCGTTCCCCCTCAGGGAGGAAGAAAGCATCCCCACCAGGAGTTTATTCAGATAGATACCACAAATATTTTATTCATAGCAGGCGGTTCATTCGATGGCCTGGAGGATGTGATTGACAACCGCATTAAAAATAAAGCTCTTGGTTTTGGCGCGGATATCGAGTCCGAAGAGGAGCGCGAAAACATCGGAGAAACTCTCAAACATGTGCTCCCACAGGATCTGCTCCATTACGGTTTGATTCCGGAGTTTATCGGACGTATGCCCGTGCTGGTGACTCTGGATGAGCTGATCGAGGAGGATCTGGTAGAGATACTGACAACGCCGCGCAATGCACTGGTCAAGCAGTATAAAAAGTTTTTTGCCATGGATGATGTTGAACTTGAGTTTACCGATGAGGCGCTCATGGCAATTTCTGAAAAAGCTCTGGGACGCAACAGCGGGGCTCGAGGCCTGAGATCTGTGGTAGAAAATTCTATTCTCGATGTGATGTACGAACTTCCCACGTATAAGGACATCAAGAAGTGCGTGATAACTGAAGAGGTTGTAACAGATGACGAAGAACCCAGGCTTATCCCTCACAGTGAAAATCGAGAGGAAACTGCCTGAAAAAATCGTGGGGCTAAATCCTGGATTTAACTTTTAAATCATTTTGCGGCGGGGGAAATGTTGGCCGGGGTGAGTATCACGGTAAAATTTACTCCGGTTTCATTTCCCCCTTTGCTTTCTTTGCAGGAAGGTGAAAACCATGTTTGATAGCGTTGAATTTATCCGCAGTGCCCATGAGCCCGATCAGCTTCCGCGTCATATGTTTCCCGAAATAGCCTTTTCCGGACGATCAAATGTGGGCAAATCTTCACTCATTAATATGCTGCTGGGCCGGAAAAAGGTGGCCCGCATCAGCAAAACTCCCGGACGAACGCGCAGCATAAATTTTTTTAGAGTCGATGACCGCTTCTGTCTGGTCGATCTGCCGGGTTACGGTTATGCCCGGGTGTCCGAGGAGGAGAAAGAGCGCTGGGCCTATCTGATTGAGGATTACCTTCACCACCGGCGCAATCTCAAAGGCGTGATCCAGATCGTTGATGCCCGGCGTGAACCGACGGATGATGATCACCTGATGTTGGACTGGCTGCAGTCAGCCGGTCTGAAATTTATAATTGCCGCTACAAAATGCGATAAGCTCAACCGCAGTCAGAGAGAACCCCAGCGCAGCATGATTGCTGAGTCTTTTGGTGTGGACAGTCAGGAAGTGGTGCTCACTTCTGCCCGGGAAAGAGATGGACGGAAGCCATTACGGACATTTATCAAGCAGACCGTTCAGAGCTGAGCTTATCGGCCTGGTGGAGGTGCCGGCATTGAACAGGAGACAAAAAATTAAAGAAGACTCCTCCTCCAAACCCTACGGGATATTTGCGCGTATATACGATGATGTAATGAGCGCAGTTCCCTATAAATTCTGGCATAGATATCTGGAGTTTCTGCGAAAATATCACGGGTTTGATGAGCCCTCTCAGGCGCTGGAGCTGGCCTGCGGCACGGGATCAATGATGAAGCTTTTTTTAAAGAAAGGAATGAGGGTATCCGGGGTGGATCTATCTCCTTCCATGCTGGAGCAGGCCGGGGAAAAGCTGCAGTGCTTTTCCGGGCTGGGAGAGCTTGAGCAGCAGGATATAAGAGAGCTGGATATGGAAAATAAATATGACCTGATATATTCAGTATTTGACAGTATGAACTATATACTCAGCTTTGAAGGACTGGAAAAAGTATTCAGACAGGTTCGCCGGCATCTCAGAGATGATGGGCTTTTTATTTTTGACATGAATACGCGTGCCCGTATTAAGGAAATAGAGGAAGGCTATACCCGCTTTGAAGGGGATTATTTCACATGTCAATGGCAGGACTCTGTCTGCAAAGAGGATAATCTGTGGGAAGTGGAGCTCACGATAAAACTTGATGAATACGATGGTTTTTTTTATGAAAAACATCAGGAGACTTCCTATCCTCTGGAAGATATAAAAGCTTCCCTTTTAGACAGCGGTTTTAATTTCGTGAGATGTTACGAGGGATATTCTTTACGGCATGCCAGCGAGATGAGCTCTCGAGTTTATTTTCTGGCGGGCATTACCTCTCCCCTAAAGCCATCCATGAGAGAAAGAGTCAGGCTGCGGATGGGCTGGAATTTTTATCGCCTGATAAATTTTTTGAGTCCGTTTTAGGCGGGATATTTTACCGGGAGGATAAAAGTCATGAATAATAAAATTTTGACCGCTATTTCTGTAATAATAATAATTTTGATAATAGGCTTTGGTTTTATTACCGGCGAGAATGACGATACTGCCGGCACTGACCTTGTGGAATACGAAGATACAGCTCTTTTAATGGATACTATTAATGAAATTAGAGTTTACGTTCCGGATGAGGAGACGGGACGGCAGGCGGTCGATGAAGTTTTTGTTAGACTTCAGGAGTTAGATGAAAAGCTCGATATATACAGAAATGATAGCCCTCTTGCAAAAATAAATGAGAACGCCGGGCAGGAGCCAGTTGAGATTGATGAAGGCACTTTTTCTCTCCTGCAAAAATCTATAAATTATGCAGGAGAGCTGGAAGGGGTTTTTGATCCCACCATAGGAGCACTCACTCTGCTCTGGGGCT
>CAZVZM010000013.1:0-38618 GCA_964630835.1 uncultured Halanaerobiaceae bacterium | reverse complement strand
TAAGACGATAGATGGCCAGATACTGGAGGTGCTTTCCGAGGACCAGATCGAGAAGATGCTGGAAGCATCCATGGAAATCCTTGAGAGAACCGGGGTAGTATATTACGATGAGGAATCCCTGGAAATTCTGGATGATGCCGGCTGTTATGTGGAGGGTGATAACGTCCGAATTCCCTCTCGCCTGGTGGAAGAGGCCATCAGCAGCGCTCCCGGCAAGGTTACCCTGAGCAATAATCGCACAGGAGAGCGTGTGATGGAGCTGGCCGGCAACAATGCTTATTTCGGCACGGGTTCAGATACTCCTCACTTCCGCAATCCTCACACAGGAGAGAGGGTTACTGCCAGCAAGGAAACTGTAAAAATGGCCACCAAAACCATAGATGCTCTGGAAAATCTCGATTTTGTCATGTCCTTAGGGATTGTTCAGGATGTACCGCAGCCAGTCTACGACAGGCATCAATTTCATGCTATGATTGAGAACACTTCCAAGCCCATAGTCATAACTGCAAATGATGCCAGGGGATATGCTGATATCATTGAAATGTGCGAGGTTGTTGCCGGGGGCGAGGCCGAACTGAGGGAAAATCCCTTCATGACGCTCTATGCCGAGCCCATTTCTCCGCTGCAGCACGCTGAGGATGCAGCCCAGAAGCTGGTGCTGGCCGGCAAGAAGTCACTTCCTGTAGTCTACACTCCCTGCATTATGGCTGGAGGAACTGTTCCTGCCACGCTGGCCGGAGCTATGGCCACAGGTCTGGCTGAGAGTTTGAGCGGACTTGTGCTCAATCAGCAGACAAATAAAGGCAACCCCTTCGTAATGGGCGGCGTATTTACGATAATGGATATGAACACAACAATATTCTCCTACGGTGCACCTGAATTTCATCTAATGCAGGCTGCTCTGGGTGATGTATCCAACTACCTGGATATTCCTATGTTCGGCACCTGCGGCTGCACCGACGCCAAAACAGTCGACGAGCAGGCCGCCATAGAGGATGCCCTTTCCATAGTCACCACCGCGCAGTCGGGAGCCAACTTAAATCACGATGTTGGCTATATTGAACACGGCAACTGCGCATCCCTGGAAAATCTGGCGATCAGCGATGATCTTATAGGTTTTGCCCGCCGGATAGTTGAGGGAATAGATGTTTCTCCGGAAAAACTTGCCACCGATGTAATTGATGATGTTGGTCCGGGTGGACATTTCCTGGGCGAAGATCACACTATGGAAATGTTCCAGGAGGAAACCTGGTATCCCGACCTCTTCGAGCGCAAATTTTACGAGAAATGGGAGGAAGAGGGCGAGAAAACCCTCTACGATAGAGCCCACGAAAAGGTTATTGACATTCTTGAAAACTACGAGCCGGAACCACTCCCGGATGCTGTCAGCAGAAGACTCAATGAGATAATTCAGAGAGCAGAGGATGAAATCCTGTAAAAATATACATTCACAGAGTGGATTATGGGGCGGGAGTTTTCCTGCCGACAGATAGAGAGTGAGTATGTGCACTGCATCATCGCAGCAGTATCATGATAGTATCATGATAGATGTAAACACTTCTCCCGCCTGCAGGTCTGTTACAGCCGGCAGGCGGGAGACAATTATTGCTGTATTTTATATATTTAGTAATGGAAGGTGTATTTGAAGGAGGCTGGGAAATTGTCAGAACTGGCTCTGGGAATCGATACCGGAGGCACATTTACCGACGGTGTCATTGTCGATCTGGCCGATGAGGAGATTCTGGCCAGCACCAAAACTATTACAACCCGCGAGGATTTAACGACGGCTATAGAGAACTGTCTAAATAATTTGCTGGCGGAACCGGCGGTTAATGCCGACGATATAAGTCTTATTTCTCTTTCCACCACCCTGGCGACAAATGCTATTGTGGAAGGACAGGGAGCGGCCGTCGGCGCCATTCTTTTAGGTTTTGAGCCCGATGAAAGCCTCCCGGCCGATGAAGAGAAGGTTGTTGCCGGAGGCTGCACCATCAAGGGCGAAATAAAGGAAGAGATAAATCCGGACGAAATCAGGTATGCTGTGAGGGAAATGCAGGGCAGCGTGGATGCTTTTGCTCTCTGCGGCTATCTCAGCGTGCGAAATCCCTCCCAGGAAAAAAGAGCTGCTGAGATCATTCATGAGGAGACGGACTGTCCGGTCGTGGCCGCACATCAGCTGACCACCGACTTAGGTTTTCAGGAGAGGGCAGTCACGGCGGTATTTAATGCCCGCCTCATGCCCCTTATAACAGAGCTTATTAACAGCGTGGATAGCCTGATAGAGGAGAGAAATATTAACGCTCCGATTATGGTGGTTAAAGGAGATGGCAGCCTCATAAGCACCGCCGAGGCTCTCAAAAGACCTGTGGAAACTTCGCTTTCCGGACCGGCCGCAAGCGTTGTAGGAGCCCGCCACCTGGCAGATATTGAGGACGGGGTCATTATAGATATGGGAGGAACTACCACCGATTTAGCCCTGCTGCAGGAGGGCACTCCCCGAATAAATCCGGAAGGAGCCCGCGTAGGAGGATGGCACACGCGGGTTAAAGCGGCGGATATTACGACAATCGGACTGGGAGGAGACAGCCTCATAAGTATAAATAGAGGAGATGAACTGGAGATCGGCCCTCAGAGGGTTTTTCCCGTCAGCTGGGCCGCAGATAAACATCCCCATCTGCTTCAGGAGCTTAAAAAGATCAGAGAGAGGGATCCATATACTTACAGCTATCAGCCTGTGACATCCCTGGTATACATTGATGAGCCAGACCATTTGGAATTAAATGAGCGCGAGCGGGAGCTCGTCGATACAGTGAAGGAAGCCCCGCATACCATCTGGCAGCTGGGCAGAATCTTAAACCAGGATCCCGAGATTATACCCTGGGAGGATCTCGTCAGGGTGGGCTGTCTGCACAGAGCTTCCCTGACTCCTACAGATATACTCCACTGGCAGGGGGAGTTTGATCGCTGGGATGAGGAGGCTTCCGCTATAGCTTTAGCTGTAATGGCAGGTGTGAGAAATCAATCCCGGGATGAACTGGCTGAAGAAATCCTATCATCGATATACAGCAAAATTGCCTCCCTGGTTGTTGAATCCGTTCTGGATAAAGAGGAAGAGCTGGACTTTTCCAGCCGCGAGATGAAATTCATGCTTGACAGGCTTCTCAATAGAGAGGAAGAGGGGATTTTAAGCACAATATGCAGCCTCAATGTTCCTCTGGTGGGAGTGGGGGCACCTGTGCACGCCTATTTTCCCTCCGTGGCAGAGAAGCTTAACGCGGATCTCAAACTGCCCCGGGTTGCTGAGGTGGCCAATGCCGTGGGGACAGTCATGGGCAAAATTATAGAACGGTGCACGGTAATTGTCAGGCAGGATGAGGTTAATGTGGGTTATCTTGTCCACACTCCCGGGGACAAACTGGGATTTAAGGAATACGAAGAAGCGGTGGAAAATGCCTTAAGACTGGGCCGGGAATACGTCCGCGATCGCGCAGAAAAAGCCGGAGGAAAGGATATACAGATTGAATATGAGCGAGAAGATGTTTACGGAAAGGTGGCCGGCCGCCAGAAGGAAGAAGGACTTTTTCTGGAGACGCGGCTGGATTTTTCCGCCGTGGGCAGACCCCGGCAGTCAGGGGAAGAGGAAGAGGAGGAGAGCTAATCTTTGAATAAAATAATAGCCTGCTCAACCATACGTCCGGAAATAGAGGCATTAAATCCAGTGTATGAAGCAAAATTTATGGAATACGGTCTGCACAGGCAGCCGAAAAGGCTGCGCAGCGAACTCCAGGAAGCAATTGATGAGCAGGAAGAGGCTGGAGCCGATAGGATAGGACTGGGATACGGCCTCTGCTCTCACGGTACCGCCGGACTCAATGCCGAAAGAGCGACTCTAATTATTCCCCGCGTGCATGACTGCATCAGCATGTTAATGGGCTCAGCCCAAAAATATCAGCAGGAATTTGAGAAAGCTCCCGGCACCATTTATCTCTCCCGCGGCTGGATAGATTTTGGAGGCGATCCCTTAAGCGTCTTTGATGAATATGTTGAGCGTGTGGGGGAGGAGATGGCCCGGGAGTCTGTCGAGGCTGAGTATAAAAATTACACCCGTCTGGTGTTCATCGAGACCTGGGTGGATGATATTGATGAATATCGTCAGAATGCCCGTGAAAATGCAGAGTTTTTGGAGCTTGATTTTGAGGTGCAAAAGGGTGACCCTGGACTTTTAAGAAAGCTTGTTAACCTGGAGGAGGATGAAAGGCTGGCCAGTTTTCCTCCGGGGCGGACTATATTAAGACACAATGTCGTTTGAAGCGGTGGCCTAACTGCAAAATTTTACCGCTGGAGGCAGCATTTTGCTGTGCCTGGATCGACTGGTTCCCCTTTTGTGAAAATTTTCCTGGGGTTTTGCACCCTTTTAAACCCTATTCCGCTTCAGGGAAGGAGAGAGGAATATGTCAAGAATTGGTATCATCGGTGGAGGTATTGCCGGCTGCACGGCAGCGGCCGAGCTGGCTGAGGCCGGCGAGGAAGTTCTTCTGCTGGAAAAGAATACAGAGCTGGGCGGCAATATTAAGAATTATGGCTGTAAAGCCGACGACAGCTGCACAAAATGTAACCTCTGCCTTGTGGACAGCATTTTTAATCAGGTGAAGGAAAACAGCAGAGTGGAAATAAGAACGGAAACGACAGTGCTTGATTGTCTGGAGGAGGACAATTTCAGGCTTATCATTGAAGATGAAGATGGAGAGGGTTTCATTGAGGGCCTTTCGGAGATTGTTCTGGCTACAGGCCATACCCGCTGGTCGGAACTGGAGACCGGCACTCCAGAAATTTTCTCCAGTGACCGCATTATATGGGCCAGTGATTTTGAGGAAATGCTGGAAAACAGAAAAGATCAGCTATCCGGTGAAAGTTTAAAGATGAATCTCGGATTTGAGCCGGGTTCTGCAGTTTTTCTTCAGTGCAACGGTTCGCGCAGCATTCAGGAAAAGGCGCGGTACTGCTCCCGGGTATGCTGCGGCTATAACTATCGCATGGCCAGAGTTTTAAGGCACAGCTTTCCGGAGATGGATTTGAGCATGTTTTTCATCGACATGCAGGAGGCCGGTTTCCTGGTCAATCTTTCCTTCCAGGATCTGGAGGAACACAACATCGACTATTATAACTGCAAACCTCTGCGTCTGGAGAGAGAGGAAGAGGCATTAAAGCTTCACTACGAAAACCAAAAACAGGGTAAAATGGAGACTATTACCACGGATCTGCTGGTTTTATCCGAGGGTATAAGGCCTGGGCCCGAGCACGAAAGATGGGCCAGGATTTTCAACCTTCAGCTCAACGATGATGGCTTTTTGGAGCCAATCTGGCCGGAGGAGAAAACAGGAATTTATCTGGCCGGCACCGTGGCAGAGCCCGGTGACAGCGCGGCAACTATAGCTCGCAGCCGGGAGACTGCCTATCGTCTGCTGGAATGCAGGCGCGAAGGTGTGCTGACCTGATTATGAAAATTTTGTCTGACCGGACTTTAATCCGGTTAACCTGTGGCAAAAAGGAGGTAATCTGATGTCAGGGTCTCAGAAACAGTATGATGTAGCCTATGTGGGGCAGTCTCTGTCCGAGGAAGAGCTTGATTCCGTCTGCCTCACCCCGGGGGAGCTCAGCGCCTGCCGGGGAGAGATCGGAGATTTCACCTTAAAACTTAAGAAAAATGGTCGGGAGACCGCCGGTGAAGTTCGCGCAAAAAATGTGGTGATAAATCCTTCCTACGAGGAGGAGCTGCCGGTGGAGGAGGCCTGTTCCCTATTTGAGGATTATTCAGCTCTTCTGGAAGAGAAGGATGATCCTCTGATAATTGTACAGGACTATCCCCGGCTCTCTGCGGCGGTGATGAGCAAAAAGGGGCTTAAAGCTGCTCTGGCCGCCCGCGAGGAAGCCCCCGAGCGCGAGATTTACTATTTTCATAAATCGATCAGATTTGCCGACGAAAATGATGAGCTTTACGAGGAAGCAAGACGCCAGGAGATTATTTTCTTAAAGCATGATCTGGGTGAGATGGAAATTGAAGAGACAGGAGAGGTCTGTTATCAGCGTGAGGATATTGAGCTTGAGCTGAGCGGAGATCTCCTTATGGCCCCGCAGCTAAATCCGGCTTCCTCGGTTGAAAAGCTGGCCAATTTGTTCAATATTGAGCAGGATGAGCGGGGTTTTCTTCAGAAAGAAAATGTCTATCTTCAGCCAACCCTGAGCGGCAAAAGAGGGGTATATGTACTGGGCGGCGCTCGCAGTCCCAATGCCCTCACCTATCGCCAGGAGGAGGAAGCCTATACCCTTGCTGAAGTGAAGAGAAATCTGCAGGGGGTTGAGGAGATCGATGAAGAGGAAAGAGAGATAGATGACCAGAAATGTGTTGTCTGTTATACCTGTCAGAGAGTCTGCCCGCACGGGGCGGTGCAGAGAGATGAGGAGCTTAATTCCATGACCATCATGAACCTGGCCTGCCAGGGGTGTAACCTCTGTATTAGCCGCTGTCCGGCGGGAGCTATAAGCCGCAGCGGTGAGGAGGAGATTGAAGCTGTGGAGGGCACCGAGGTTTTAATATGCGAAAATTCCGCGGCCATAGCCCGGGAGAAGGCTGAGGAAAAGTATGAAGCCGATCCCCTGGAGGAGTTTGCCGTGGACGAGGTGCCCTGCGTTAGCACGGTGAAAAGAGAGGATATATTTAAGAGACTTTCAGCTGGAGATGGAGATGTTTTAGTCCTGGGATGTATCTCCGAGGCCTGCAAACATCTCACCGGCCATGATAGATGCGAACAGGTGATAGAAAAAGCCAGAGAGGATATGGACAGCCTGGGGCTGGATACGGACCGCCTCCACTATTACCGCCTTTCTCCCCGCATGGCGGAGGATCTCAACGCTTTTCTGCAGGATTGGAAGGGGGAAACTAGCTGATGATAGTAGGAGAACGCAAAGATGTAGAAGAGATAAAGGATATGCTGCCTGAAGACATGGACGATCTTTTAATCGTGGCCTGCGGCACCTGCGTAACGGTAAGCCTGGCCGGCGGAGAGAGAGAGGCTAACTCTCTCAAAGCTCTTCTCTCTCTATATTACGGAGAGAATGGAGAAAATGTTGATATAAAAGCTGATGCCATTAAACGTCAGTGCGATGATGAATTTATCGATACAATTGAGGAGGAGATTGAGGAAAGCGATGCGGTGCTCTCTCTTGCCTGCGGTGTGGGAGTTCAGCATCTGGCCATACGCTTTCCCTCATCTATCATTCTGCCGGGCCTGAATACCACTTTCTACGGCCGCACCAGCGCCACCGGAGAGTGGGAGGAAATGTGTCAGGGCTGCGGTGAATGCGTCCTCGATCGCTTTGCCGGTGTCTGTCCTATAGCCCGCTGTTCTAAAAGTCTTCTCAATGGTCCCTGCGGGGGCTCTGAAGAGGGCAAATGTGAGGTAGATGAGGAGATAGACTGCGGCTGGGAGCTGATTTACGAACGGGCCAGCGAGCTGGGCGTTCTGGACAGGCTCCTGGAGCATGAACCGCCCAAGGACTGGACAACATCCACAGACGGCGGTGTTCGCAGTCACAAGAATCCGGAATTTTTCGGTTCGGGAGGCGAATAGGCGATGGCAGAATACTTCTCTAAATTGCATAAACTTCTGGAAGAGGATCATTTTGTAGTCTGCAGCGAGATGGGACCTCCCATTGGAGCTGATCCTGACTTTATCAGGGATAAATGCGATGATCTTCTCGGCTATGTCGATGCGGTAAATGTTACGGACAACCAGACGGCAATTGTGCGCATGTCAAGCATAAGCGCCTCAAAGATAGCGATGGAAGAGGGCCTGGAGATGATTTTTCAGGCTACCACCAGGGATCGCAACCGCATAGGTCTGCAGAGTGATCTTCTCGGTGCCAGCGCCCTGGGACTGCGCAATATTCTCTGTCTTACCGGAGATCATCAAACCTTTGGTAAAGATGAGGGTTCAAGAAACGTTTTTGATATGGATTCTGTGAGTTTGATCGATGCCGCCCACAGGATGGTTCACGAGGAAGAGCTGGTCAGCGGTGATGATCTGCGTACCCCGCCTAAACTTTTTATCGGTGGAGCTCACAATCCCTTTGCCGAACCCTTTGAGATGCACATGCTCAAGCTGAAAAAGAAGATAAATGCCGGCATGCAGTTTATTCAGACTCAGTGTATATACAACCTGGAAAAATTTGATCGATGGATGGAAGAGATGCAGAAAGAGGGCCTGCACGAGCAGGTTAATATTATTGCCGGAATCCTGCCCACAAAATCCGAATTTGCCCTCAAATATATGAAGAATGACGTGCCCGGTATCGATGTCCCGGATAAGCTTATCGACCGCCTGGCACAGGCCGATGACAAGGTGCAGGAAGGCGTGGACCTGACTGTAGAAATTATAGATCACGTGAAAGAAATTGAAGGGGTAAAAGGAGTACATCTTATGCCGGTGGGCTGGGAAGAGATAACCCCCACCGTGGTAGAAGAAGCTGGACTCTATCCCCGTCCGGAGGTGGAAATAGATAATGAATAGTGAATTTAAACGCGAAATTAAAGCCAGACCGGGAGGAGAAAACTTGTCGCTCTGTTTTAGCTGCGGCAGCTGCACTGGAACATGTCCCGTCAGCGAACAGATGGAATCTTTCAATCCCCGTCTCATCATTAAAAAAGCTCTTTTAGGATTTAAGGATGAGATATTATCGGGAGACGAAATCTGGCAGTGTATACAGTGCAGGCGCTGTGTCTCCGCCTGTCCTCAGAATGTGCGCTTTGCCGATATAGTTCGGGTTCTGCGGGATATGGCAGTTGAAGAGGGATATTATCCCGAAGGTCTTGCAGAAAAGCTCGATGAGTTTGATCGCAATGTTTTAAAATATCGCCTCAACAGCGTAGAAGAGGCCCTGGAAGGCGACGAAGATCTGAGCAAATACGCTCTGGAAGAGACTGGTGGTGAATAGACATGCCTGATCCCGTAATAGTTGTCGGTGGAGGAATTGCAGGCATTCAGGCTGCTACAGACCTGGCCGAAATGGGAGTTCCGGTCTATCTGGTGGAGAGCGGTCCCAGCCTGGGCGGCAGAATGGCCCAGCTTGATAAAACCTTTCCCACCAATGATTGTTCCACCTGCATTCTCGCTCCCAAAATTACTGACTGTTACACCCACGAAAATGTGACAACCTATTCCATGACCGAAGTTGTAAACGTGGCCGGAGAGCCGGGCAATTTCCAGGTGAAACTCAAGAAAAAGCCCCGCTATGTCGATGAGGATAAATGCACCGGCTGCGGAGATTGTCTTGACAAATGTCCCGTCTCAATCCCCGACAAATACAACATGGGCATGGACGAGGTGGGAGCCATTCATCAGTACAGGCCCCAGTCTGTGCCAAATGTTGCTCTGATCGATGGAGAGAACTGCCGCAAGATCCAGGAGGACAGGTGCGGAATCTGCGAAAAGATCTGTAACTTCGATGCGGTGGATTATGACCAGAAGGAGAAAAATTTTACGGTCAGAGCCGCTTCTCTAATCTTTGCCGCAGGGTATGAAGCCTTCCCCGGTGATGTGGTTGATGAATACCGCTACGGTGAGCACCCCAATGTGGTAACCAGCCTGGAGTATGAACGGATCTTAAATGCGGCCGGACCAACCGACGGGCACATCATACGACCCTCCGATGAGGAGGAGGCGGAGAGAGTTGCCTTCATTCACTGTTCCGGTTCCCGGGACAGGCGCAGCGATCACAACTACTGCTCCTCGGTGTGCTGTATGTATTCCATAAAGCATGCCTTCATTACCAAAGAACACCTGGATGATGTGGAAGTGGATATGTATTACATGGATATAAGGGCTTTCAGCAAGGGGTTTGAAGAGTATTACAATAGAGCCGAGGACACTGAAGGCATTAACTTCATAAGGTCCCGGGTTTCTGAAATTGAAGAGGGGGAAAATCCCGGCGACCTCAAGCTCAAGGTTACTGATGGTGACGATGGTTTTTCCGATCCCGAATACGATATGGTTGTGCTGGCAAGCGGCATGGAGCCCACCGATAAAATGCAGGAACAGCTCAAGAAGTTAAAGGTGCGCACAAATAAATACGGTTTTGCAGCCGGCGATGAGTTTGATCCCCTATCCACAAGCAGGGATGGCATCTACGCCTGCGGTGTTGTAAACGGCCCCAAAGACATTCCCGAATCAGTCATGGGTGCCAGCGGTTCTGCCGCTCTCGCCGCCCGCCATGCTGTCCTGGATGTCAAGGATTTAGGCTTCGAGGAAGCAAAGATCAAAGAGGACCGCATAGTGGAAAATGAGAGGACGCGCATAGGTGTCTTCGTGTGTCACTGCGGCACAAATATTGCCGGAGTTATAGATGTTGAAGAGGTGGCCGAGAGGGCGGGAGAGCTGCCCTTTGTTGAACATTCCGAGGATGTGACCTATCTCTGTTCCTCCGATAGCCAGGATCTGATAGCCGAGAGGATTGAGGAGGAGCAGCTAAACAGAGTGGTAGTGACCGCCTGTACGCCCCGCACTCACGAGCCTCTTTTCCGCGATGCGGTGGAGCGCAGCGGGATTAATCCCTATCTTATGGAGATGACCAACATTCGCGATCAGGGTTCCTGGGTGCACAAAGATGAGCCGGAGAAAGCGACCGATAAAGCCTTTGAATTAATAAAAGGGGCTGTTTCTTCGGTAAAAAATGCTGTTCCTCTTCAGCGGGGAGAGGTTGATAATATAACCCGCGGTCTGATCCTGGGAGGCGGCGCATCCGGAATGACATCTGCCCTGGAGTTAGCCCGTCTGGGCTTTCCTGTAGCCCTCGTGGAAAAGGAAGAGGAGCTCGGAGGCCATGCTAGCGATATAAAGCACTCCCTGCAGGATAGGCCCGTTAAACCGCACCTGGAGAAGTTAAAAGATAAAGTTATGGATAATGAACTGATAGATGTATACTGCAATCACGAGCTGGAAGAAATATCAGGCTTCGTGGGTAACTTCACATTAAAACTCAATCCACCTTTGCCGGAGGGAGCAGAGTCCGGTGAAGATGATACGGTGGAGATAGAAGGTGGCACCGTGGTCATAGCCACCGGCGGCCGGGAATACAGTCCCGAGGAATACGCCTATCAGACCAGCGATAGCGTAATTACTCAGCTCGAGCTGGAGGAGAAATTTGAAGAGGGTATTCCCGAAGCTGATAATATCTATATGATCCAGTGTGTCGGTTCCCGGGAGGAGGAGAGGCCTTACTGCAGCCGAATCTGCTGCAGCCAGGCTCTGCGCAATGCCATTCACATCAAGGAGCGCAGCCCCGAAACCAACATTACCATTCTCTACAGAGAAATGCGCAGTTATGGTTATTACGAGGATCTATACCGTGAAGCCCGCGATCTTGGCGTCAACTTCTGCCGATATACTGAGGATAACAAGCCCGATGTGGAAACAGAGAGTGGGGACGTAATCATCGGCTACGATGAGCCGATTACCGATAAACGCATAGAGGACAGGGCGGATCTTCTGGTGCTTGCACCTGCCATACTTCCAGGGGAGGATAACAAGGAGATCAGTCAGATGCTGAAAACTCCTCTCAATGAGGATGACTTCTTCCTGGAAGCACATGTAAAACTGGCCCCTGTTGATTCCTCCACGGACGGTATCTTTTTGGCCGGTCTTTCTCACGGCCCCAAAAATCTGGAGGAATCCATAGCTCAAAGCCGCGCCGCGGCGGGCAGGGCTGCTTCAATACTGGCCAGAGAGTATCTGCTGACAGAGGCAATGGTTGCAGAAGTCGATGAGAATATATGTATAGGCTGTGGTGATTGTGAGAGAGTCTGTGTATATAAAGCCATAGAGGTTGATCCGGAGGAAGAAGTTGCTGAGGTAAATCAGGTTCTGTGCAAGGGATGCGGCAACTGCACGGGAGTATGCCGCCCTCACGCCGTGGATCTGAAGGGTTTCAGCAATGCCCAGCTTCTTGACGAGATAGATGCTCTGCTCGATGAGGAAGAGAGCGCGGATCAGCCGGTCGAGACAGGAGGGATGTAAATGGTGGCCCAATCTGAAGAAGCAGAAACCGTAAATTCCGGGGAGTCTACGAACGACCAATTTGATCCCAAAATTGTGGCCTTCCTCTGTAACTGGTGCACCTATGCGGCTGCGGACCTGGCGGGAAGCAGCCGGCTGCAGTATCCTCCCAATATTAGAACTGTCAGGATTCCCTGCACGGGAAGGCTTAACCCGCTTTTGCTGATCAAAACTTTTGAAAAAGGTGCCGATGGCGTGCTGGTTTCCGGATGCCATCCGGGTGACTGTCACTATATCGACGGTAACTTTTATGCCCGGCGGCGCTTCACAATGCTCAAGGAGATGCTTCAGTTTATCGGGGTGGAGGAGGAAAGATTGAACTTCACCTGGTGTTCGGCTGCCGAGGGACGTCGCTTTGCAGATATAGTGAAAAGAGTTGTTGACAGGGTAAAAGATGCCGGTCCCTGGTCCGGCTTTGTAGATGATGGCGAAATTACCTATTCAGACAGGGTGGGTGAAATAGACTATGAGCAATTTTTATAAAGAAGTGAGTGAGGAAATAAAGGATGCTGCCGCTAAAGCTTTAAAGGAAAATGAGGTCGAGCATCTCATCGGATTTGCTCCTGGCCAGTTTTCCGACCTGATTGAGCCGCGTTTTATTGAGTCCGCTGATGAAGCTGATGAGCTCTGCTTTACGCCCGGAGCAGCACCGATGCTTTCCAAATATGTTCTGGAGTATCACCCCGCTCCTCAGGCGGTGGTGGCCAAACCATGCGATACAAGAGCTCTTTCCTATTACATGAATGAAGATATTATAGAGAGAGAAGACGTTGTCATAATAGGCATTAACGGCTGTCAGGGGATAGACGGCAATACCGCCTGCGATGAATGCGATACCCGCAATCCGGTAATTGCCGATTACACAGTCGGTGAGCCAATGGATGAGGAAGAAATAGAAGCTGATCTGGAGGATGTTGACTATCCGCTAAAGGAGATCTCCCCCGAAGAAAGACAGGAGCATTACAAGAAAGAGTTTTCTCGCTGCACACAGTGTTACGCCTGCAGGGATGCCTGTCCGGTTTGCTACTGCGATCACTGTTTTGTGGAAAGCAACCAGCCGGAGTGGCTGCGCGAGGGCAGCGATACAGAAAACGACATGGTATTTCATCTGATGAGAACCATGCATATGCCGGGGAGATGCGTCAACTGCGGTGCATGTGAAATGGCCTGTCCTGAGGGCATTGAGATGAGATCGCTAACCAGCTATCTCTACCACAGGGCAAAGGAACTCTACGATTATCGGCCGGGGATGGCCCCGGATCAGCTGACCCTGTATTCGGAATACGATGAAGATGATAGCGAACCGGGTTTTCTGGATTAGGAGGTGAAAATTATGTTAAAAGCCTTAAATCCCCGGCAGTTTAAGGAGTTTATTGGGAAACTTAGAGACCACTATAAGGTAATAGCCCCCTTTAAAGTCAAACAGGGACAAAATCAGAAAGAAAGGGTCCTTTATAAAGAGGTGGAGTCTCCGGAAGAAATAAAATCAATATATCTGGTTGAACAGCCGGATGCTTCGCCCAAAGAGTTTTACATGCCCCGCGATGACAGATTGGGCGATGAAACGGCCGGTCCCGATTTCGAGCCGGAGGATTGGTCGGATAAAAAGCGGCTATTTTTGGGGGTGAGAAGCTGCGATATCGAAGGAATCAAGCTGTACGATGATGTTTTTCTCGAAGAGGATTATATAGATCCCTTCTATGAGTCCCGGCGGGAGAACAGCCTATTGGTGGGCTACTCCTGCATGGAGCCTTCAAAGCAGTCCTTCTGCCATGAGGTAGAGGTGGATCCGGTGGATAACGCAGAAGTTCCTGTATACATCCTCAAAGAGGAGGATACCTACTATCTCCGCATCAATGCAGAAAGTGAGGAGCTCGAGGAGGAATTTTTGAAAGCTGCCTCGGATCTCCCTGATGCAGAGAAGGACTGGTCCTCACTGACTTCCCGCAGGCGAGAGGAGCTCCCATCCGGCGGGGAATTCAGTCTCGATCAGGATTTGCCCTACCCTGAAGAGGAAGCCTTTGACGCAGTCAACTGGGAAAAACCCACCGCCAGCTGTCTGGGCTGCGGTGTATGCACTTTTTACTGCCCCACCTGTTTTTGTTTCAAGTTTTTCTGGGAGGGGCTGGAAAAAAATAGAGCCTGGGATTCCTGCATGTTCTCCCTCTTTACCCTGCATGCTTCCGGACATAATCCCCGGGAGGAGCAGGATCAGCGCTGGCGGCAGAGGCTGCTGCATAAATTTTCCTATCATCCCCAGCACTTTGACGGAAATCCGGGATGTGTGGGCTGCGGCCGCTGTGTGGTAAACTGCCCGGTTAATCTCGATATCCGCCGGGTTCTGCACGAAGTTGAGAGCACGCTGGCCGAGAAAGGAGGGAATTAGTTCGTGAAAAAGGAAAAGGAAAACTACATGCCCCACCGAGCGGAAATAGTTGATATAATTCAGGAGACAGGGGCAAATTTAAATATCAAGACATATCACCTTCGCCTGCTCGATGAAGATAAGAACGTTCTGGATTTTAAACCGGGGCAGTTTCTCATGCTGACCGCCTACGGTGTGGGAGAAGCTCCCTATGGTTTTGCCTCCTCTCCCGAAAACGATGAATATATCAAAATTTCCGTGAAAAAAGTGGGTAAAGTGACCACGGCCCTACATGATATGAAGGAGGGCGATGTAGTGGGGGTGAGAGGCCCCTACGGCAACAGCTTTCCGGTGGAAGAAACGAAAGGCAAAAATGTTGTATTTGTAGGCGGGGGTATTGGAGTTGCCCCTCTGCGTTCGATTATGGAATATGTGCTTGATCCCAGCCATCGGGATAAATTCGGTAAGGTGCAGATGCTGCACGGATTTCGCTCTCCCGACGATATGCTTTACGGCTACGATCACAGAAGGTGGGAGGACGCTCCCGATACCACAGTCAAATTTACCATCGATGAACACTGCGAAGGCTGGGACCGCTGTGTTGGCTTTCCTCACAATCTTATTGATGATGAGCTGGAGTGCACCGTGGAAGATACAATTTACTATACCTGCGGCCCGCCGATAATGATCAAAGCGGTAATCGATAAACTTACCGATATGGGGATTGAACCGGAGAATATTATAACCACCCTTGAGATGAGAATGTCCTGCGGTATGGGAAAATGCGGAAAGTGCAATATTGGCCATCGCTACGTATGCAAGGATGGTCCTGTCTTTAGTTACAGCGAACTGAAAGAAATGCCGGATGAATATTAGGGGTGAGGCAGTATGCTAAAAAGAGATCTGAGGAGTCACGATATCTTAACTCCTCAGGAAGAGGATAAAATACATGAAGCCACTCTCAAAGTGCTGCAAAAATCTGGAGTGAGAATAGTTTCGAATGAGGCGCGCAGCTATTTTGAAAAGGCAGGAGTCAGAGTGGATGATGAGAGGGTGTATCCCGACCAGGATACACTCGATGAGTATCTTCAGGCTGCTCCAGCGGAATTTGAGTTGAAGGCCCGGAATCCTGATAATAATGTCACCATCGGAGGAGATAGCACCGTTCTGGTTCCCGGTTACGGATCGCCCTTCGTCAAGGATTTTGGTGGACAGCGTCGGAGTTCCACCTATGAGGACTACTGCAATTTTACCCGGCTTGCCCAGCACTTCGACTCCTATGATGTGGTGGGAGGGGTGCTGGTCGAACCGACCGACGTGCCCGATAGAGCCCGACACGGAAGGATGCTGGAAGCGGCTATAACTCTGAGCGACAAATGTCTCATGGGCAGCTCCATGGGCGAACAAAAGGCCCGGGAGTGCATGGACATGGCTGCCATAATATTTGAAAGCGAAAAATTTGTGGAGGAAAACACGGTATTTATCACACTGATAAATACGAACAGTCCTCTGCAGTTCGACAAGCGCATGACTGATGCCCTGCAGGTTTATGCAGAGAAGGGCCAGGCCCTATGTATTGCCGCCATGGCCATGACCGGCACAACCGCACCTGCCACCGTGCCGGCATCTCTTGTGCAGCAGAATGCTGAGATATTGACTGGTGTTTTGCTTACCCAGCTTGTAAATCCCGGCACACCCGTTATCTACGGTGCAGCTTCCAGCATGGTTGACCTGCGAGGAGGAGAGCTGGCCCTGGGCAGCCCGGAGACCACAAAAATGTTCAATGGGACTGCTCAGATGGCCCGCCGCTACAATCTCCCCTCCCGCGGCGGTGGAGCTCTGACAGACTCTCTGTTTATGGATGCTCAGGCCGGTTATGAAGCGATGCTCAATCTGCTTGGCGGCGTAATGGGTGGATTTAATTTTATGCTGCATACAGCCGGCCTTCTTGAAAACTATATGGCTATGTCCTTTGAGAAGTTTGTAATGGATGCCGAGATCAGTGAAATGGTGACCAGGTATATGGAGGGACTGGATGTAACTGCTGAAACTCTGGCTGCTGATGTCATAAACGAAGTTGGGCCGGGCGGCAACTTCATCCGTCATGAACACACTTTCAATCACATGAAAGACCTCAGAGAACCATTTTTGAGCGTTAGAGAGAAATATCTCAGCGGCGAGGTTCAGCCCCGGGCACATGAGCGTGCACATGAAAAGTATCAGGAGATTATAGCTGATTTCTCTCCTCCCGATCTGCCGGGAGGAATCGAAAAGGAACTCCAGAATTATATTAGGGGACTGACTTAATCCAGTCGGTTGGGAAAAATATGAAGTATTGCAGGTAAAATGTATCATAGCATAATGCTTCAGCGATGAATATTCGTGGAGGTGCATAAATTATAAATTATGCTCTTTCTCGATTTTCATTGATAAAAAATCAAATATTATTTCCGGCCCCTGGCAAATGAATGTCAGTTTTTGTTAATGTTAGATACATGACAATTTCAACAATAGTAGAAAAGAAAAATCAGAATTATTTTCATTCTGCATTTAAATAATTGGCAGCAGGGATATATGATATACTCATTAAAATTTTAATTAAAATCCTAAAAAGGGGGAATTAATAAGATGAAAAGTGATATTGAAATTGCTCAGGCTGCAGAACAGGAGCACATCAACGAGATAGCGAACAAGATTGGTCTAACAGAAGACGAAATTATTCCTTACGGTGACAACAAGGCAAAGGTTGAAATGGACGTTCTGAAAGAAAGGGATCTGGACAGCAATCTGGTGCTTGTGACCGCCATGACACCCACACCTGCTGGCGAAGGTAAAACCACCACAACTGTGGGGTTGGGCATGGCTCTCGATCAGCTCGGTGAGAACTGCTGCATAGCCATCAGGGAGCCCTCTCTTGGTCCTACAATGGGTATAAAGGGTGGTGCTGCCGGTGGAGGTTATGCTCAGGTAATTCCCATGGAAGATATCAACCTTCATTTCACCGGTGATATTCATGCTATCGGGATAGCCCATAATCTTCTCTCGGCTGCCATTGACAATCACATGTTTAAAGGGAATGAACTGGAAATTGATCCCAATAACGTTCTCTTTTCCCGGGTAGTGGATATGAACGATAGAGCTCTCAGAGAGATAGTTGTCGGTCTGGACGGCAATGGACTGCCGCGTGAGGATAACTTTATGATCACGGTGGCTTCCGAGATTATGGCTATACTCTGTCTGGCCAACAATATCAGCGAATTAAAAGAACGGCTGGGAGATATCGTTGTGGGCTACAGCTTTGATGGAGAGCCAGTTGCGGCCAGAGATCTCGATGTGCACGGCGCAATGGCTGCTCTGCTCAAAGATGCAATAAAACCCAATCTGGTACAGACCCTTGAAAACACTCCAGCTTTTGTTCACGGAGGACCCTTCGCCAATATTGCCCACGGCTGCAACAGTCTGACAGCCACCAAAATGGCAATGGCCGTAAGTGACATCACCATTACCGAAGCTGGCTTTGGTGCCGATCTGGGTGCTGAGAAATTCCTCAACATCAAGTGCCGTTACGGTGATCTAGAGCCCGATGCAGTTGTACTGGTAGCCACTGCGAGGGCACTTAAGATGCACGGAGGTAAAGAAGAGGATCTTGAGGAAGAAGATCTCGATGCTCTGAGTGACGGCATAGAAAATCTGGAAAAGCATATTGAAAACATCCAGAAGTTTAATCTGCCCCTGGTTGTGGCCATCAATAGATTCCCCCAGGATACAGAAGCGGAGCTTGATCTGATCGAGGAACGCTGCAATGATATGGGTGTAAATGTTGCCCTCTCTGAAGTCTTCGCCAAAGGTGGCGAGGGCGGCAAGGAGCTGGGCAGAGAAGTTCTAGATCTGGTAGACAGTGGAGAGGCAGACTTCGAATTCCTCTATGAGGCTGAGAAGCCGATAAAAGAGAAGATCGAAACCATTGCCACCGAGATATACAACGCCGATGGGGTAGAATACAGCGACAAAGCTGAAGAGCAGATAGAGCAGTATACTGAATCCGGCTACGGTGACCTGCCAATCTGCATGGCAAAAACTCAGGATTCCATCTCGGATAAGCCTCACCTGAAAGGCTGGCCGGAAGGATTCAAGCTCAGCGTGCGGGAGATTAACGTTTCCGCCGGAGCTGGCTTCCTGGTACCAATAACGGGTCCTGTAATGACCATGCCCGGTCTGCCCAAGAGACCTTCTGCTGAGGACATCGATATAGATGAGGACGGTAAGATAAGCGGCCTGTTCTAATATCTGCCGGAGAGGTTAAACAAGAGATTTAAAATTAGGATATTGAGTAAATATTTACTGCCGGAGGGTCTGGAGCCATCCGGCAGTAAATATTTTTGTATACATATCCTGCATTTACAGTTTCATATATTTCAGGGGAGTTTGTTAGAGTACAGACCTCTTTTTTTTGATAGCGGAATATAGCAGATTTTATTATATATTTGTTAAAATAATATGGTGTAGACGGGTTCATTCGCAGTGAACACGAAGATGGTCGGGGGGATGGTTGCATCCTCCCGACCACCTTCGTGTTTGCTCCAGTGTACCTCCAGTTGAAGCAGGAAATTATGACAGAAATATGCTCATATTACACTCTACTGATAGATATTAAATAGATATGTTCAAACTGCATTAAAAAATTCAATTACCAAATATACTGGAAGATATGGGCTCTGTTAACGATGAAATTTTCCCTCTGCTTAAGTTTAATCTTCGGGTAAAATCTCAAAAATAATGGAATTGCTTTATCTTCTATTTTGTTATATCATTAAAAGTGGCTGTTTGAACGTGAAAGATCTCCGATGAAGGATTGGTTTTACCTTTAATACATAAATTTACATGGATAAATACCGGACTGTTTGAGGTGGGTTCTTTCCATCCTTCCTGCCTGTTACATCAGCGGCGCTTTCCCGGAAAAACTCTGTAATGTGTTTACATAATTTAGCTTCCTCCTGTGTTATCATAAAAATAAATACATTTTGAGGAGGATAGGATTATGAAATATGATATTATAATTAAACAGGGAAGCAAAGAGAAACATCAGGAGGTATCCGAAGGAACGAAGCTTTTGAATGTTATCGTTGAAAGCGGTATGGAGCTTGAGAGTTACTGCGGCGGCAGGGGTACATGCGGTAAATGCAGGGCTAACATGGATCCGGCCCCATCCCCATATGATCAGGAAAAAGAGCTGCTCAGCGAATCAGAAATTCAGGACGGCATTCGCCTGGCCTGCCTGCACAGCGTTCAGCAGGATATGGAGGTAACCTTAGAAGAAGGTGGCGAGATAAGCATACTGGCCGGAGAGGAAGAAGTGAACACTCCGGTACGCAATGACTGGAGTCGAAGCTATCTTTCTCCTGAGGAGCCCAGTCTGGAGGATCAGCGGAGCTATCTTACCCGCCTTCTTGATCTGGGAGATCAGGCCGGGGCAGGTGTGCAGGCCTTAAAGGAGCTGGAAGTCAGACGGGAAGAGGATGAATTTGTAGCGGTTAGCAAGGGCAATAGCCTGATGCGGGTAGGCCGCCCCGGGGAGCTGGACAGAGTTCTGGGGGCGGCAGTGGACATAGGCACGACGACAGTTGTTGTGTATCTTCTGGATCTGGAGACAGGTCGGCAGCTTGCCGTCGATTCCTTTTACAATCCGCAGAAAGAAATGGGAGCGGACGTGATCAGCCGAATTCAATGGGCCCGGGACAGAGAAACCGGCTGGAAGGATATGCAGAAGGTGCTGGTGAAGTCTTTAAACGAAAGCCTTCAGGCGTTAACTGAAGAGGTTGGTTTAACAGTTGACGATATATATCGCGTCACCTTTGCCGGCAATACAATAATGCTGCACGGTCTGCTGGGAGTTAGCAGCGAAGATATAGCCAATTCTCCTTTTGTGCCTCTTTTTTGCGAGCCGCTTAAGCTCTCTCCGTACGAGCTGGATCTTGAAATCTTTTCCCGGGGAGAGGTATTACTTATGCCATCTATTTCCGGCTATATCGGCGGCGATATTGTAGCTGATATGATGGCTGTGGATCTGGATAAGGATGAAAGTTTCAGGCTTCTGGTTGATATCGGCACAAATGGAGAGGTTGCTTTAGGCAGCAGCGAAGAAATTTACACATGTTCTGTGGCGGCCGGCCCTTCCTTTGAAGGAGGCAATATTAAGGAAGGCATGGCAGCTATGGAGGGAGCGGCTGACAGCTTTTCCGTGGAAGAGGACGGTTTTGAGTGGACCACTATATCCGGCGCCCCTCCCAGAGGAATTTGCGGTTCCGGGCTGCTCGATCTGGTTGCCGGTCTTCTCAGAGTCGGTGTAATAACTGACTCCGGAAAGCTGGCATCCCCGGAAGAGATGCCGGATTTCTGGCAGGAAAGGTACGAAAGAACAGAGGAAAATGCCCGGCTGATGTTATTTAAGGAGGAATTATCCGCTCTGGACAGGCCGCTATATTTCACTCAAAAGGATATTCGCCAGCTGCAGCTGGCCAAAGGAGCAATAAGAGCCGGCATAGAAATTTTGCTTGAGGAAGCTGAACTTTCCGAAAAAGAGGTAGAAGAGGTCTATCTGGTGGGAGGGTTTGCCAATTATCTGGATAAAGAACACGCCTGTGAAATAGGCATGATCCCTTCAGAGATGGCAGGAAGAATTTATCAGGCCGGCAATGGTGCCGGTGCCGGGGCCAGGATGATGCTGCTCGATGATGATCTTAGAGAAAAGTCTGTGGAGCTTAAAAAGAAAGCCAATTATCTTGAGCTGTCAACCTCCATGGAATTTCAGGAGGAGTTTACTGCCAGGATGAGCTTTCCGGACCCTGAGGCCAGAAAAACCTGCTATAAGTGAACTTCTGCATTTAATACATTAGTTTAGATGGAGTCTCCGGTGGTTTTAGATAATCACCCGCTTTAAATAAATAATTTGCCCCGAAACCGGGGCAAATTATTATGGTTTATATTTTTTTTGCTATTCCTGGAAATCCTTTTGTTCCTGATATTCCTCACCGTGGCGGGGATTTTTTGATACAATTCTGGCAGCTTTTGTGAGTACGGAAACAATATCAACATTGACCTGATGTTCAAATTCTATAAGTTTGGCGTGCAGACTACCCCGGGGGCTGGCGATATATTTTGCAGGGATG
This sequence comes from uncultured Halanaerobiaceae bacterium, assembly GCA_964630835.1. Lineage (GTDB taxonomy): Bacteria > Bacillota > Halanaerobiia > Halanaerobiales > Halarsenatibacteraceae > Halarsenatibacter. Next base: position 16,980 of record CAZVZM010000013.1, on the reverse strand, counting down.
CGATTTAGAGTGTAGGAGGCGATATCCAGAAGGCAGTTTTGACAGGTGCATACGTCCTCAAAATCGTCGCTTTCTATAATCAATTCTTTCATTCTATCCAGAACAAAATCTTCAGTATAATTATGCAGTTCCTCCTGCAGTTTTTCCTTGTCAAAGGATTGGCGGGTTGAATGCCCTTCCTGAGGCATATTAATCCCTCCTTCCTGTGTACATTATTCTTCTTAAACTTTTAAAATCCTTTTTTGAGGTTTTTCGGTTTTTTCAGAAAGTTACTTTTAATTTTCGAAAATTTTTTATGGAAGGCTATTTTTAAGAGAGCGTCGGGAGAGGGGCTGTCTTCAAGTTATAATAAATCAGATTGGGGAGGTTAAAATGTGAAAGAGGAAAAAAGAGAAAGGGAGAGGCACAATCCTGATGCAGAAGCAGGAAAATTTGCTTCCAGCCCAGAATTCTATAGAGAGTTAGAGGATGAACTGTTTTCGCTTTTGGACGGAGAAAGTGATTGGCTGGCCAACCTGGCCAACACTGCAGCTTTGATCTATCAGAGGGTTCCCGATCTCAACTGGGCCGGATTTTATCTTCGGCGTGAGGGAGGCGAACTAATTCTCGGGCCATTCCAGGGTAAAACTGCCTGCGTGAGGATCTCCGTGGGCGATGGAGTTTGTGGAACAGCTGTGGCCGAAGAAAAAGCCCAGCTGGTTCCTGACGTCCACGATTTCCCCGGACACATAGCCTGTGACCCTCGTTCACGCTCGGAGCTGGTTATTCCGCTTAGAGTTTCCGGGGATATCATAGGGGTTCTGGATTTGGACAGTCCGAAGCTTGAGCGCTTCGACGAAGATGATCTTAAAGGAATGCAAAATTTGATGCAGATTTTGCTGGATGAATCATGTTTTACCACTTACAAATTTTAATACAAACATGTGAGCATGTGTTTACAGAGCATATATATGATATCACCAAAATTTTGAAATTTTCTCCGGCACAAAAAATCGCTTTTCCAGCTCAGGATGTGCCGGGCTAAGAGTAAGTTCATGGATGAGCTCTCGTGAAGATTGCAGTATTCCTGGGCCGAAAATTAAAAAGAAGAGAGGAAAATTTCATGTAAGCGAAGCTCTATAGTTTCCAGGAATAAGCACTATAGAAGTGAATTTAAACAAAATAAAACCACTAATGTGGAGAAAAGTCTAATAAAAGGATCATGCTATCACAGGGTTTTGACAGGTTAAAAGGCTAGATCTTTTGACACTACGAATAAAAATAAAGAGGTGAAAATATGAAGACCAATAAAGATAAGCTGGTTGCACAATCTGTACAGGGAAGTATTTCTCATCCTAAAAGCGGCAGAGTTCCGTATAGAATGGACCGTGAGGGTAAAGGTCATACAATTCCAGGCACAGGCGGCATCACATACAACGTGAGAGTTGGTGACCCCGCCTTTGGCTGGGAGGGGGACCATATTGAGCCCGGTGTGAGCATAAAAATCGACAGCAGCAATTCCACCCGGGATAATCTTGGGCTCGGTCTTCTGGCCTGTATTGGCAATAAAGCTAAAGTTGTCGGCGGAGAAGCGGAGGGCGAAGAGGGCTATGTTACCGGTCTCCATGGTGGTATTTATCATGTGCTGGTGGATTTTCCGGAGGATGTCATGGAGGAGATGAAAATTGGCGATGATATCCTCATTAAGGCGAAAGGTCAGGGGCTTAAGCTGGAAGATTATGATGAAGTGAGTATATTCAACATTGATCCGGATCTATTTGAAAGGCTCGACATTGAGGAAAACGGTGATAGTCTGCAGGTTCCCGTGGCGGCTGTAGTGCCCGGTCATTTGATGGGTTCGGGAATAGGTTCTCCCAGCGCTGCTATGGGAGATTATGATATAACAACGGGAGATGAAGAGGAGCTGGAAGAATATGGCCTCAAGGATTTAAGGCTCGGTGATCTGGTTTATCTGGAAAACTGTGATAACACATACGGGCGTGAATATCGCACCGATGCCGGGAGCATTGGAGTTGTGGCCCACAGTGACTGTATTAAGATGGGACATGGACCCGGAATCACCGTGATAATGTCCGCCCGCGGAGAAATAATAAAGCCTGAAGTCAGGGATGAGGTGAATATAGCCGAAATGCTATAACGAGCCAGGGCACAATTTTTTTGAGCTCTGACCGATCCGGGTTTCATAAATTCAGCATTCCATGCCCTCATATTCTATATATTAATAGCTAAATAGTTGTAGGTTCCGATATATATCGTGGTTGCAGTGTGTGTTGCACTGTGTAAAATTCATATCATAATTGTAATGGAAAAAGTCGACATCATCAAAACTTGAATTTATAATTCCCGGAGCATCACCTATCATGTCAATTAAATTACCGGTAAAATGACTTTTGGCAGGGCGATCACAGTGTTTTGACAGGTTAAAAGGCTGGATCTTTTGACACTACGACAGGATGGAAGGAAGTGAAATTATGCACAGCCAGGAGTTTCAGGACCGGGATGGTGCTGCAGAGCGATCATTTGATTATCTGTACAGAGCCGATGATTTTTCAAAAATTCCTGCAGGGGGAGCGGCAATATTCACCGGTCATCGTCTGGAAATCCGCTGGATAAAGAAGGGTATGGTTCGGGTCACGGCCGATAAGAAGGACGATTTTGACCTGGACTCCACCCCCGCTATATGCAGCCGGGCTGGCCGGCGACAGGAGAATGTTAATGTAAAATATGATGACAGAGGAGATATTCTTATTATGGAAGGCCCTGAACTAACCGTTAAGGTGTTTAGATCTCCCTTTCAACTTCAATTTCTAAATGAAGAGGGAGAGATAATACATGCCGATGTCCCCGGCAGTGCCCTGGGCTGGCGCCGTAAGGAGTTAAGATGCCGCAAAGAATTAAGACCCCGGGAGCGGATATTTGGCCTGGGGGAGAAAACAGGCTTTATGGATAAGAGAGGTTCAAGCTATACAATGTGGAATACGGATGAAGCCAGTCCTCATGTTCCTTCCACCGATCCTCTCTATGTTTCTATACCTTTTTATATTGGATTTATTCCCGGCAGCAGTTATGGTCTGTATTTTGATAACAGCTATCGCAGTCATTTTGACATGGGGGATTCGGCTTCAGAACATATGAAATATACTGCTGAAGGGGGCAGACTGGATTATTATTTCATGAGGGGATCAGAGATCGCTGATGTTGTAAAAAAGTTCACCTGGCTTACCGGTCGGCATCCCCTGCCACCGCTCTGGGCTCTGGGCTATCATCAATCCCGCTACAGTTATTATCCTCAGGCGAGAGTAAAGGAGATTGCAGAAAATTTTCAGCAGAGAGATATTCCCTGTGATGCCATTCACCTTGATATTCATTACATGGATGGTTTTCGGGTTTTTACCTGGGATGAAGATCGCTTCCCTCGACCGGGGAAACTGGCCGGGGAGCTTCGGGAGATGGGCATAAACCTAATAACTATCATGGATCCAGGAGTTAAGCGGGATCCTGAGTATGATGTCTATCTTGAAGGAATAAAAAATGACCATTTCTGTCGCTATATAAGAGGGGAGCTCTATCGCGGAGAGGTATGGCCGGGCGAGAGCGTCTTCCCCGATTTTACCAGCTCCTCCGCAAAGGAGTGGTGGAAAAATTTACACGAGGATTATTTTGAGCTGGGCATTCGCGGCATCTGGAATGACATGAATGAGCCCGCCGATTTCAATGATAGGATGACCCTGCCCGATGATGTCTATCACGAAAATGATGGTGATCCCGGCACTCACCGCCGCTTTCACAACCTTTATGCCTTTCATGAGGCGGAGGCCACTCAAAAGGCAGTCAGGGAATTTAGAGAGGAGAGGCCTTTCGTTTTAAGCAGAGCGGGTTTTGCCGGTATTCAGCGGCATTCTGCCCTGTGGACTGGAGATAACAGGAGTTTCTGGCAGCACCTGGAGATGAGCATGCCGATGCTGGCCAATCTAAGCATGAGCGGAGTCGGTTTTTCCGGCTGCGATGTGGGAGGTTTTTCCGATGACTGCAGCGGTGAGCTTTTAACCCGCTGGACTCAGCTGGGTTCTGTTATGCCTTTCTTTCGCAATCACACCTGTGTGGGTTCCCGTTCTCAGGAACCCTGGGCCTTTGGTGAACCATATACCTCCATAAACCGGCGCTACATCAGGTTGAGATATGAACTGCTGCCTCAGATATACAGCCTTTTTTATCAAATGAGCTCCACCGGAGTTCCAGTCTGGAGGCCCCTTTGCTGGCATTACCCGGAAGATGAGGCCCTGTATAACATCAGCGATCAGATAATGGTGGGTGATAATCTTCTGGCAGCCCCCGTATGCCGACCCGACAGGCGGGAGAGAAGTGTTTATCTGCCGGAGGGAGGCTGGTATGACTTCTGGACCGGTGATTATTACAGGGGAGGTCAGAGCTGGATTATGGAAGCTCCTCTGGATACGATGCCGCTTTTTGTCCGGGAAAATTCACTGCTGTTTCTCGATCCCGATCCAGGAATGCAGGCCCCGGAAGGTGGATTTGAAAGGTTAAAGATAAATTATTATCCCGCGCGGGTGGAGAGAAAAGATATGACCCATCTGTATCTCGATGATGGAATAAGTTTTGCGCATGAAAATGGTGAATATAATCTTTATGAATTCGAAATCATCGGAGAAGAGGACGGGGCCAGATTAAATTTTAAACCCGTTCAAAACAACTTTCCCAAAGCGCCGGAGAAAGTGGAAGTAGCCATATGCGGTCTCTCCGAATTGCCCGGGGAGTTAAAACTCAACGGGCAAAAACTCCCCCCGGAAGATTATGAAATGTATAAAGATGAGGTCAGGGTAATGATGAGGCTGGACAGGGAAAATGAGCTTTCATTGAAGGGGATTATAAAATCCGAGACAAAATAATCTTGATCTTCTCTAATACTGTTTTCTCCCGGGCTGCAGCCTTGAAAGGATGCCAGATATGCAGTAAAGCCATAGCTAATTAACACTTTTTTATAGAAGATCATAAGGAAGACCATAAATGGTAATACTAAATAAAGAATATCATCAAAATTTCGTGAATGTAATTTTCAGCATGTTTTAAATCCTGTCCATTTTACAGCCGGTAAAATGAGTTTTAGCACTAAAATCATATATTTTACTGATGTGGATAAGAGCCAATAATTTCTTTGCATATTTTTATGAAATTTGACCGGATTACAGCTGCAGCCCCTGAATTCTTGACAAAGGTGTTAAAGATTGATATCATTCTTATTGGTAATGATTTCTGATAAGTGCTCGCATTCTAGATTCATACCGGGTTTAGCAACCATTATTTATAACAAAAAATTAAGGAGGGTGATGAAATTTGGTGGAAAATGATATGACTGCGGAAAATCTTCGTTCCGCTTTTGGTGGTGAAAGCCAGGCCTATCAGCGATATCAGGTCTGGGCTGATAAAGCAGAGGAAGATGGCTTTTCGGGGGTCGGCACGCTATTCAGGGCTGTTGCCTATGCTGAGCAGGTTCATGCCCGCAATCATTTTCAGGCCATGGACAACCTTGAGGGTGACCATTTAGTAGCTTCCGGAGGAGTATTTGGACTGGATGATACGGCCAGCAATCTGGCCGGAGCTATAGCCGGGGAAGAGCACGAAATTGATCAGATGTATCCGGCATTTTCTCTTGTTGCCAAAAATCAGAAGGAGAGCGAAGCTGTTAAGTCATTCCATTATGCTGAAGAGGCGGAGAAAACTCACGCCGAACTCTTTAAAGAAGCCAAAGATGCCGTGGAGCGGGGCTCCGATTTTACGGTAAACTTTGTAGCTGTCTGTGATGTGTGCGGTCATACGACAGCCGACGAAATTCCTGAATACTGCCCGGTTTGCGGCGAATCCCAGGAGAAATTCGAGAAATTTGAGTGAAATGACATAAGAAGTCTTCTTCTCTATCCATTCTACCTGTTTTAATCTTCATTCATTGCTGGAGAGATTCACTAAATGGAGTTTCTGTTGATTTTCCTGGCCGTTAAAAATTTAAAAACAGTTCAGAGAAGCAAAATCTAAAAACTTCCTGAGGAGGAAATAAAATGAGCAAATATGAAGTGAATAAACTGGAGAATCCCGAAGATAAGACTGCACTGGAGAAAAAGCATGTTCCCAATATTATAGCTCCCGATACTGTGGAGGAGGGAGAGCTTTTCGAAGTTACAGTTGAGATGGGCAAAGAAATCGACCATCCCATGGAGGATGGGCACTTTATTCAATACGTTGAGCTTTTTGCCGACTATTATCAGCTGGCCCGGGTGGATTTTACTCCAGAAACCAAGGCCTGTGCCACCCTTCTGATAAGCCTTGATGAGTCCTGTACGCTCAGGGCTTTTGAATTTTGCAATCTGCACGGCCAGTGGAAGGCGGAAAAAGAGATAACTGTAAAGTAGACAGAAATTGAGAGCAGGCTGAAGCGTTGAGAATTTTTTTATATTCGGAAATAAAATACTGTTGAGGCTATACTGTAAGGGCAATACAGGTTATACGAAAGTTGCCGGGGAATGCAAAATAACCCCCGGCTTTTTTTTTGTTACAGGAAAATCGGGCCCGCATCTGGAAATGTATTATAGATACCAGTACAAATGATACCAAATACCAATGATACCTAATACCGATCGAAAAATTTTTATGCGTCTGCGATGAAAGCTGGTTTTTGGCGAAGAATATTTTTTCCTGGAGAGGGTGGCTGTGCTTGCTATATTGAGGTGCCGCACTTGTGAAATTGACACAGTTTGGAAGGGGAAAGTGGATTTAAACTGAAAAAAACATACCGGGAGCTGAAAATTGTGGAAATTACCATTTCCGATAAAATTTCTCAGGAGCGTGCTTCTGGCGGAAGGCCGGTGGTAGCCCTGGAATCAACGGTCATTTCTCACGGCCTGCCCCGACCGAAGAATCTCGAGACGGCACTCAGGCTCGAAGAGATAATAAGAGATGAGGGAGCTCTGCCGGCCACCGTGGGAATTATTGATGGTCAGGTCAAAGTGGGGCTTAACAGAGAGGAGCTTGAGGCTCTGGCTTCCTGTGATGATGTAAAGAAGGTGAGCCGCAGGGATATAGCTCCTGCTGCTGCCAGCGGTGAGATGGGTGCTACCACGGTGGCAGCAACCATGGCTGCCGCGTACAGGGCTGATGTCAACTTTTTCGTTACCGGCGGTATAGGGGGAGTGCACATAGGAGCCGGAGAGAGTTTTGATATCTCCGCAGATCTCAATGAGCTGGGCCGCACACAGGTAGCGGTCATTTCCTCCGGAGCGAAGGCAGTTCTGGATCTTCAGCTGACGCTGGAGTGTCTGGAGACCAGGGGAGTTCCGGTGGTGGGATATCGCTGCAGCACCTTTCCCGCATTTTACTGTCGGGACAGCGGTCTTGAGGTCCCCGCAAGGGCCGATACAGTGCAGGATCTGGCCAAAATTTACAGCGCCCAGAAGAGTCTGGAACTTGAAACCGGAGTTCTCATAGCCAATCCCATACCCGATGAGGCGGCTTTACCGAAGGAGACCGTGGAGAAGGCAGTTGATAAAGCCATGAAAGAGGCCCGAAACAGGGATTTAAGCGGGCAGGACCTCACCCCTTACCTGCTGGATATGATAAAGGAAATGACGGATGGCAAAAGTCTTGAAGCCAATATAGCTCTTCTGGAGAATAATGCCAGACTGGGTGCCCGGCTGGCTCTGGCCTATCAGAGAGCGCAATTCAGAAAGGATTCGTGAAAATTAACCCAAACCCGTATTTTTTATTGGATTTTATATGAGCATGAGAATGTTTATAGTATATAAGAAAATTTTTATAACAGCCATGCAGCTATCTTTAGGGAAGTCTGCACTGGCAGATAATGCTGATATCATATTGAATTGTGGATTTTCTCCCTGGCCGTTTTGGTGAAATTTACGACATATACCTGTAAAGCGATAGCTGCTCACGGAAAAAATTTCACTGTGAGCGGAACCTTATAGCTTACTCCAACAACTGATGTGAAGAAGAACCTTAATTGTTTGATTGACGAGGCGTTTAACAGTAGAGCGCAATTTATTGCAATTTAAATTATATTTCAGGGGGTATGACCGGGATGCCAAAAAACAATTCGTCCCAGAATGTGAAAGATGATATGATCAGGGTGGATGTCAATAATCTTCTGAGAAAAAATCTCGGCGGAGAAGGCGGTATAAAAGAGAATGAAATTTCAGGTCTGGAGGAAAGGGCCGAGGAGGCTCACCGTTCTCTGCAGAGAAGAAGGCCGGGATTTATGGATTTACCCTTCAATCAGGATGATGTTGTCGAAAATATCCTGGACCTCAGGAATGATAAGCTGGAAGATTTCGATAACTTTGTTGTTTTAGGGATCGGCGGTTCAGCCCTGGGAAATAAAGCCGTGCAGACCGCTTTAAATCCTCCTCACTACAATGAAAATAAGGATCAGCGGGGTGATAATCTCCGCCTCTATGTGCCGGATAATGTCGACCCTGTCAGGTTTTCTTCGCTGCTGGAATCTCTGGATCTGGAGCGGACTCTATTTAATGTTATCTCCAAATCTGGAACTACCGCAGAAACCATGAGTCTTTACCTTGTTGCCCGCAGGCATCTGGAGGAAGATTTAGGAGAAAAAAGAGTAAAAGAGCATTTTATTGCCACCACCAGCGCTGACTCGGGATATCTGCTGGAGATTGCCGAAAGGGAGGGTTATCCTCAGTTTTATATACCAGAAGATGTGGGAGGGCGATTTTCCGTTCTCTCACCGGTGGGGCTGGTATCAGCCGCTTTCTGCGGCGTGGATATTCGGCGGCTGCTGGCAGGGGCGGCGTCCATGGCCGAGCGCTGTGAGGTGGAAGAACTTCGGCGCAACCCCGCCTATCTGCATGGAGCTCTGCAGTATCTGGCCTACATGAGCGACTATCGCCTGTCAGTGATGATGCCTTACAGCCACCTTCTTTCCGATGTGGCGGACTGGTACAGACAGCTCTGGGCTGAATCTCTGGGCAAAGCACAAACCCGCGATGGAGAGCAGGTCAATACAGGCCCCACTCCCATTAAAGCTTTGGGTGCCACGGACCAGCATTCCCAGCTCCAGCTTTATATGGAGGGACCGGAGGACAAAATAATAAATTTCATCGAAGTTAAAGAGCATCCCGAGGATATTGAAATACCCGAGCTTTATGGGGATCTTGATGGAGTCAATTATCTGGGAGGACAAAGCCTTTCAAAGCTATTAAACACGGAGAAAAAGGCCACAGAGCGGGCTCTGACTGCGGAGGGAAGACCAAATTGCACCATTCTCATGCCCCGCATAAATTCCCACACACTGGGACAGCTCTTTTATCTGCTCGAGATGGAGACGGCCTTTGCAGGAGAGCTTTTCAACGTAAATGCCTTTAATCAGCCGGGGGTTGAGCTGGGCAAAAATTTCACCTATGGTGTAATGGGCAGAAGCGGATATGAGGATATGAAGGAGGAGTTTGAACGGCACTCTGATAGGGACGATGATCTGATAGTTTGACGGTAAACTGAACAATAATCTTACTGCGTTCAAAACTGAAGGAAAGAGAGGATGATCGTCGTGAGCAATAACTGGTGGCAGGATGCGGTTTTTTATCAAATTTATCCCCGCAGCTTTCAGGACAGCAATGGTGATGGCATAGGAGATCTTCCCGGCATTATATCCCGGGTTGATTATCTTGATTATCTGGGAGTAGATGTACTCTGGCTGAGCCCCGTATTTGCCTCCCCCAACGAGGACTATGGTTATGATGTTAGCGATTATCGCCGGATAAATGCCGAATACGGGACGAAAGAGGATCTGAACGAGCTTCTCGAAATTCTTCACAGTCGGGATATGAAGCTGGTGCTCGATATGGTGGTTAATCACACCTCCAGCGAGCACAGGTGGTTTAAGGAATCCTGCAGCGATCCGGATGGTCCCAGGGGGGATTTCTATCACTGGCATCCCGGCAGCGAAGGCGGGGAAGCTCCGCCCAATCGCTGGGGGGCCTTCTTTGGAGGGTCGGCCTGGCGCTGGAATGAAGAGAGAGGTGAGTATTACCTTCATCTTTTTGCCCCGCACCAGCCGGATCTAAACTGGGAAAACCCCCGGGTGCGGGAGGAAGTCTACGATATTATGGATCACTGGCTCAATAGAGGAGTGGATGGTTTTCGCCTCGATGTTATCAACCTAATCTCAAAGCCTACACAATATCCCGGGGGCAGAGAAATTCCCGGGAAAGATTTTACGGACTGCACCCCTCATGTGGTAGGCGGACCCCGTCTGGAGGAATTTCTGGGTGAGATGAGGAAAAAAGTGTTCGACAATTATGATATGGTGGCCGTGGGAGAAGTAGTTGCAGTTGATCACAATCAGGCACCCGGACTGGTCTGCGGCAGTGAGGCTCCCCTGGATATGCTGCTGCATTTTGAGCACGTAAGTCTGGATCAGGGAGAGGATAAATGGGACGTTAAGCCCTTTTCTCTGGCGGAGTTTAAAACCGTTCTGGATAAATGGTATCGCTCTCTTTATCCCGAAGGATGGAATGCTTTTTATTTGACAAGCCACGATCAGTCCCGGGCCGTTTCGCGGTTCGGAGATGAGGGAAAATACAGGGAGCGTTCGGCCAAAATGCTGGGGGCTGTGCTTTTAACACTTCCCGGCACCCCCTTTATCTATCAGGGCGATGAGATAGGTATGACAAATGTGGAGTTTACCGCCGAAGATGAGTTAAAGGACATTGAAGCCAAAAATTACTTTCAAAACCGCATTGATGCCGGCGAAGATCCCGAAAAAGTTCTTGATATCCTCAGCAAACGCAGCAGGGACAACAGCCGCACACCCATGCAGTGGAGTTCGGAGGAGGGGGCTGGTTTTACGGAAAGCAATCCCTGGATTAAAATTGGTGCCAGTTTCCCTGAGGTGAATGTAGCCGATCAGAAGGGAAGAGAGGGATCCGCGCTGGAGTTTTACCGGCGCATGATTGATTTGCGGCAGAAATATCCGGTTCTAAAGCGGGGGTTTTTCCTGCAGAGTGTGGCCGATGACGAGGATTTATTTGTCTACTGGCGGCGGAGCTCCTCAACAACCCTGCTGATTTTAGCCAACTTTTCCGCGGAGGAACAGGAATTTATGCACGATGAATTTATCCACAGCCTGGATTTTATACTGAGCAATGTGATAAAGAAGGATGAACATCCCGAAAAAAGCTTCCCGCCGTTAAGGCCCTATGAGGCCAGAATATATGAACAGACGGGAGGGTAATTGATTTGAGCTCAAAGGATAGCATATCCGTCATAAATAGGGATGAGGGCAGGGTCTATGGCTGCCATCTTTTTGCCGGCCATGACCCCCGTTCCCGGGTTAAGAGAGAAATTATCGAGGAAATACAGGATGAAATTTCCCGCTGGCCCCGGGACAGCAGGGGAGTGTTTGTGGATGCAGAAGGGGTGATTCGCCATCAGTCCAATTATTATTTTACCGCCCGGGAGTCCGGATGGCAGAAAAGCATCTCCCCTCTCGATTGTGAAGATGAAGCTGAAGAGAAAAAACCGGGAATGATACTGCGCTGGTGGCGGCAGCTGGTGGAGGCTCTGCTGGAAGTGGATTATTCCTCGCAGGACTGGTCTCTTCTCAAGGTGGAACATCTACGATTGGATGAGGAGGAAAATATTCGGATGCTGCCTCCCCGGACGGCCGAAAATATACTGCTTTACAGCCGGGATTTAAGGCCTCCTCTGCCTGAAGAGTGTTATCGGCCGCCGGAGCTTATGAAGAGAGAGGAAGGAGGCGATGACCCCTCATCTCCGGAAAAAGTGCTTGTATTTAATCTCGGGGTAATATTTTATTATCTTTTCACCGGTGATGCCCCCTATCAAGGCCGGGACAGATCGGAGACAATCAACAGGTTAAAGAAAGGAAAAATGATGCCGGCGAAGTGGCTTCAGCCGATTTTGGGCGAGGAATTAAGCGATCTCCTGGATGCATGTCTTCAGCCTGATTTTGAAGATAGGCCCTTTCTATCAGAGCTTCTGGACAGGCTGGAGGAAATGGAGGAGGAAGGTGTTCTCCCGGATAAAGGGAGCGGAGAGGAAAAGAAAGGTGTGAAGGGGGCAGGCGAAACCCGGGATAAATTTCGGCGCCAGAGAAAATATTTTCAATACAAACAGAGGATTTCAGAAATGCTGCGCAGAAAATGGCCGGCGGTGGCTCTTATAATGGTTCTGGCCGTGGGATTGCCTTTAATCTTTTTTCTTGGAGGCCCGGAAGAATATGTCGAACCCGGGCACACACCTGAAGAGGTGGCGCAGATGTTTTACAATGCAATAAATGAAAAAAATGTTAACATGCTCGATGATACGGGTATTATAGAATTCGGGGAGCTGCGCAGGATGGTATCGGAATCACACGTGATGGAGACTATACAGCAGTTTTATGAGATGGAGGAGTTTGAAGATGACGTTAATACGATAGAGGATCAAGAGGAACCTCCCGGGGAAACGCTATTTGGAGTTGAGGATCTCGACCTCGAGCTGATAGAGGAGGAGCCGCCCGTTATTGAAGCGGATTATACTTTTTTCTTTCAGATAGATGAGGAGGAGGAGAAAAGGCTGGCCGCGCAGGATACACTTTTCCTGGGACGCAGAGATGAGCGCTGGCAGATAATGGAGGTTTCGGGTTTTATTGAGAGATTGATGAGAGGAGATATGCCTGAAATTGAAACCGAAAACACCGGGGATAAGGAGGAAAACAATGTCAGCTGATAATATCAGGGAGCTCGATTATGAAGAGGTCAGCAGCTTTTTGGTTGACTGGATCAAAAAGAAGGTCAGCGAAGCCGGCAAAAGTGGTGGGGTTGTGGGATTGAGCGGTGGACTCGACTCCACCGTAACCGGCTGTCTGCTCAAAAAAGCCTTTCCGGAAAACAGCCTGGGGGTGATTATGCCCTGCAAAAGCGATCCGGCCGACAGCGAGTATGCCCTTCTGGCTGCCGATACTGCCGGAATTGAAAGGGTTAAAGTTGAGCTGGATGATATTTTCAACGATTTGCTCTTCCGCCTCAAAAAGGTGGAGCCGGGAAAGGATAAGGTTGCCGAAGGCAATATCAAGCCAAGGCTGCGCATGACCGCTCTCTACTTTCTGGCTGCCAGGCGGGATGCTCTTGTAGTGGGAACAGACAACTGGAGCGAGCTCACAACCGGGTATTTTACCAAGCACGGAGATGGAGGGATCGATATAGCCCCCTTAGGACGCCTCCTGAAGACCGAGGTGAGAGAGCTGGCCAGGCACCTGGAGCTTCCCGAGCGCATAATCGAGCGCCCACCTTCTGCCGGTCTCTGGGAGGGTCAGACGGATGAGGATGAGCTGGGTATGACCTACGAAGAGATAGACAGATATATACTCACCGGGGAGGCCGATCCGAAGGTTGCAGAGAGTGTAGAAAAATTGAAAAGAAGTTCCCGCCACAAGATCGAACCTCCTCCGGTACCGCCGCGGGAAGATATTGTAGAGTAAGAGCGTAAACCTCTCCAACTAAATCTCAGATTTTCCTCAAATTTCCTACAAATATTCGCCAAATTCATCTCCACCTAATATAATATTTTAGATGGAGTTTTCTCTGGCGGTTTTAGATAAATTATGCCTTGCCAGGTCAGCATCAGCAATTGTGCTAAACATTAGCTTGCGCTGATATAATCGGCCGGAATTTTCCGGCTTTAATCTGGAAAGATGAAAGACCGGTAACGGTTAAAGTCGACTATCATAAAGATTGAAATAGCAGTGGTGCTAAAGGCAATAAATAGATGATGGAAATAGAAAAATTCAGGAGGGAAAAAACATGAATCCCGGTTTGAGGATACTTCTTGGCCTGGCATTTTTAGGCCTGGCTTTTTATCTTTACAAAAAGGGAGGCAAAGATAGGGAAGATGAAGATTGAGAAGCAGAGAAGCTGTCCCGGAAAATCCAGGAAATCCTAAAAATCCGGTATATATCGGGTGAAGCATAGAGCCTCCCCGGCCGGTCCAGTGTTTCAGGATTTTAGACAGCGATCCAGATTTCCTGCAGAGGTTCACCCCGTCCAGGGAGAAGCGGGGAGGAATCGGCCTATAAATCAAGAATAAATAATAAGAGCAGCATTTGGTTTGTAAAACTTTTAGTTTGATAATTTTAGCTGCCTGGTTGCTGTATGGCCGCTGCATGGCCGCAAAGAAAAGCTTTAAAAATAAATAATAAATATTTTGATTTCAGGTGCCCCCGGCCCGGGCCGGGGGAGAATAGGGAATCAGGTGTAAATCCTGAACGGGCCCGCCACTGTAACCGGCAGTTGTGGCGCTGCGGCCACCCGGTTTTAATCCTCCGGGGAAGGCTGCAGCAGCAGCGCCGGAAGTCAGGAGACCTGCCTGAAATCATAAAGGCCCGTCAGCCTCGGGGACAGGTTGCGGGCGGGAAAGCCTCTCTACCTGCCTGACTCTTCCCTGTCGGAAGCGGTCAGGTATTTTTAATTTAATTTTAACTGTCCCCCAAAATAATATTCAGGAGGTAAATATATGAGCTTCAAATTGTTTGGGAGCAATGGAAATGGCCGGAACAGAGTGAGGAGACTTCTGGTGGTGACCGCGGCTTTAATGGCAGTATTTGCCATCACCGCTGCTGCATCTGCACAGGAACCGGAACCTATAATCGATGACCTCGGTAACGAAGTGGAGCTGGATGAAAGACCTCAAAGAATTGTTTCTCTCTCTCCTGCCACCACGGAAAAAATCTTTGGTCTGGGACTGGGCGATAGGGTTGTGGGCGTGACCACCTACTGCGATTATCCTCCCGAAATGCTGGAGAGAGTGGAGGAAGGTGAAATTTCCACAATAGGCACAGTTGTGGAGCCCAATATGGAAGCCATTGTGGAGCTGGATCCGGATCTCGTTGTGGCTGCCAGTGTAAATCCCATAGAGGATGTGGAAAGGTTAATTGAGCTGGGCGAAAATGTTGCCGGATTTGCACCTGACGATCTGGATTCAGCCCTTTCTGCCATGGAAAATGTGGGGCGCGTTACCGGCTTCCAGGAGGAAACTCAGGAGGTTATCTCCCGGATGGAGACCCGCCTGGAGGAAGTCGAGAGTCTGGTAGCGGAGCAGGAAGAGGAACCGACTGTATTTTATGAGATCTGGAGCGATCCCCTGCAGACCGCTGGAGCTGGAACGTTCATCGATGATTTGATTGAGGTTGCGGGAGCAAAAAACATAGGAGCTGAAGCCGGTGAAGGCTGGCCCGAGTACAGCCTGGAGAGTCTGATAATGGAGGATCCGGAGGTCTACGTTTCCACCCCTCACAGCGCTCCTGAGGGAGTAACCGTGGAGGAGATAAAAGAGCGTCAGCATTTCGATGCTCTCACCGCCGTTCAGGAGGGCAAGGTAGCCCTGGTTGATCAGGATAAGCTGAGCCGGGCCGGTCCGAGGCTTATTGATGGTCTGATCGAACTTACAGCAGCAATACATCCGGAGATAGCTGAAGAGCTGGAGGATATCTGATGAGAGTGCTGATCACCGGCGGAGCCCGCAGCGGCAAAAGCCGGATGGCAGAGAGGATTGCCCTCCGCCGCCAGGAAAAGGGCGGCGGCAGGGTGATCTACATTGCCACAGCCCGGGCGGGAGATGAGGAGATGGAGGACAGGATAGAAGCTCACAAAAAGAGGAGGCCCAAAAGCTGGGAAACCTTAGAGGAGGAACTTTATCCCGGCAGGGCGCTTAAAAAAAGAGATAATGAGGGAGAAAATTTGAAAACAGAGGATACTGTTTTGATAGACTGTATCACACTTCTGGTGAGCAATTATCTTCTAAGATTTGAGCAGGAGGAGAGTCCTGAAAGCTTTGAGGACAGCGGGGGAAATCTGGAAGATAGAGTTTTATCGGCGGTAAAAAAGGAACTGACAGAAATTTTATCCCTGTCCGAAGACAGAGGTTTTTATCCTGTATTTGTGACCAATGAGGTGGGCATGGGTGTTGTGCCTCCCAGCCGCCTGGGCAGGCTTTTCCGCGATGTGTCCGGCCGCATCAATGGTATGCTGGTAGAGGAATGCGAGAAAGCATATTTTGTCACCGCCGGAAGGATTATAGACCTGGAGAGGATTTCCACAGATCCATTTGAGGAGGATGAGCTGTTTTGAAGAAAGAATTGGTGAGGAATTTTCATGAATACCTTGCCGCCTTCCTGGCTGCTTTAAGCTTTCTCACAAGGCTGCCCCTGCCAGGATTTATGCACAGAAGGGCGGAAAGCGAGGATGCAGCTGAAGATTTCTCCCGCTCGGTTTTCTGGTTTCCGGCCGTGGGCCTCATTCTGGGAGTTCTCCTCGCTCTGGCCGATATGCTTCTCCGTATGATCTTTCCGCTGCCGCTTGCTGCTGCCCTTTTACTCTTTTTGTACATTTTGATGACCGGCGGTCTTCATCTGGATGGACTCATGGACAGCGCTGATGGACTTTTGAGCGGCCGTTCCCCGGAAAAAATAAGAGAGATAATGCGCGACAGCAGCTCCGGAGCCTTTGCCGTGCTGACAGCTATACTCTATATTGTTATAAAATTGATCTGTTTCTGGCTGCTTCTTCCTCAATGGCGGGCGGGAGCATTTATTTTTATGGCCATGATAAGCCGCCTGCTTCTTTCCCTGGGACTTCTCCATTATCCCATAGTTTCAGACAGCCTTGCCCGTGTTTTTTCCCGCGAGCTAACCCCCGGCAAAATACTGGCTCTTATCTCACTTCCCCTCCTTACCACCTTTCTTTTGCTTTTTCTCTCGTACATTACTCTGCCGGCAGTTCTGCTGGCTGCAGTAATTTCTCTCATCGCTATTTTTCTAATATCAAGAAAGGTAATCAATATGCTGGATGGCCTTACAGGTGATGTGTTTGGCCTGCTCAATGAAACTGTGGAATTAATAATTCTTCTGGCTATCATAGCCCTGCAGTAATTGACGGGATTAAA
>CAZVZM010000012.1:0-43982 GCA_964630835.1 uncultured Halanaerobiaceae bacterium | reverse complement strand
AAGTGGTTGAAGACAGGGATTTGAGCAGATATATACTATAAAACCGCAAAAAATTTAATTGAACTCAACATCATAGCTTTCAGATATTTTAAGACATTTTTGGCATATTTTTAAAGAATCTGATCTTTTTTTGAAATAAGTTTCTGACAGAAGTAAGAAAAAATGAAAAATTGAAATGGAGGTAATTGCAATGAGTGAATTGCTGGAAAAAAGCAGGAAAATTAACCGATTGTTGCAGAGAACTGGTGGTAAGCCCGTGGATTTTGATGAAATGGCAAATGCTCTGAAAAGTGCGGTTAGATGCAATGTTTATGTGGTAAGTCGTAAAGGGAAAATCTTAGGACACAGTCTGCTGGACGACTTTGAATGCGATATAATGGAAGAGGAAGTTATCGATGCCGGTTACTTTCCCGAGGATTACAACAAGTTTTTGCTAAACACTTACGAAACCAGAGAAAACATTGAACAAAAAGATAATGAGTGCGTTTTCAAAAAGGAAGAGGAGTGTTTGTTTCAGGATAAGTTGACAACTGTTGTCCCGGTTGTGGGTGGCGGTGAAAGATTGGGCACTCTTGTTCTGGCCCGATATGATGATGAATTTACCAGCGAAGATCTGGTCCTGGCTGAATATGGCGCTGCTGTAGTCGGGATGGAAATTCTCCGCTCTCGCAGTGAGAAAGTGGAAGAGGAAGCGCGTAAAAAGGCAGCTGTGCAGATTGCTATTGATACATTATCTTACTCGGAACTGGAAGCTATAGATCATATTTTTGAAGAGCTGGAGGGAGAGGAAGGACTTCTTGTGGCAAGTAAAGTGGCAGACAGAGTAGGAATTACCAGATCTGTAATTGTGAATGCCCTCCGCAAATTTGAAAGTGCCGGAGTTATTGAGTCTCGTTCTCTCGGTATGAAGGGCACATATATAAAAATTCTCAATGAATATCTGCTCGATGAACTGGAAAAGCTGAAAATTTAAGTAAGACGAAACTGGATGCTGCATGCCAGAAAGGCCCTGCATGGTTATATTCCATGCAGGGCTTTTGAAAAAAACCAGTTTTAAATTTTAGGCTCCTCTTTGAAAATTTTGCAAAAATGCTTTTTATGCTGAAAGCCGGGTTCTTCAAATCTTTGCTTAAAGCTCGATATATTGGCCTCGAAAACCACGCTGAAGGAGAGGAAAAATTCCATCGTGAATTAAGCTTTATAGTTTTCAGGAATTAGCATTATAGAAGTGAATTCAAACAGAATCCAACAGCTGATGTGAAGATAGAGTATAAATTATTATTTTCTGAATTTAAAATTTTCTTCAGCAAATTTTACAAACTTGGAGGAATAATTCTGGAGATGTAGAATAGTTATTACATGGCACAGTTAAATTGAATATATTCTTTTAGTCGCAAACTGTTCTGGAGGGGGAAATGTAAATTGTCTGATAGAGTGTTGATAGTTGATGATGCAGCTTTTATGAGGATGATGCTTAAAAATATTCTCAAG
The DNA here is from genome assembly GCA_964630835.1 of uncultured Halanaerobiaceae bacterium. GTDB lineage: Bacteria > Bacillota > Halanaerobiia > Halanaerobiales > Halarsenatibacteraceae > Halarsenatibacter. The sequence continues at coordinate 42,491 of CAZVZM010000012.1, read as the reverse complement.
GAAGCGGGATTTGAGATTGCTGCCGAAGCGGCAAGCGGAAATGAAGCAGTGGAAAAATTTGAAGAAACAGGCCCGGATCTTGTGACAATGGATATAACAATGCCGGATATGGACGGTTTAGAAGCCGTGAAACAAATTATAGATATTGATGAAAATGCTAAAATTATAATGGTTAGTGCTATGGGCCAGCAGAAGATGGTGGTAGAGGCGGTGCAGGCCGGGGCAGAAGATTTTATAGTTAAACCCTTTGAAAAAGAAAGGGTTCTGGAGGCCATAAAAAAGGTTTTATCGGGAGAGGAATAATTTTCAAAACCGCTGCAATAAAATTGATTTTATAAAAGGAGGTCCGGAGACTGTGGCTGCAGAGACCACCTATCAACAGCATATAAGAAGCGAAGAGGAAAAGAATGTGGATAGGGAGCAATTTGTAATATTTCAAATAGGACGGGAAGAATATGGAGTTTTGATCTCCCAGACGAAGGAAATAATTAAACCCAAAAGGATTACCAGTGTGCCCAATACCGATGAGCATGTTATGGGCGTGATTAATTTGCGCGGGCAAATAGTTCCTGTGGTTGACCTCAAAAAGAAGCTGGATCTGCAGGTAGAAGAAAGGACCGGAGTAGAAGATGACGAAGAGAGAATTATCACTGTTGAAGTCAATGATGCTCTTATCGGAATAAAAGTAGACAGTGTTAATGAGGTGGTCTGGCTGGAAGAGGACAGCATCGAACCTCCGCCTGAAGTTGCTGGAGGGATCAAGCAGGAATATCTGAGAGGGGTTGGGCGCAGGGAAAACAGGCTTCTTGTCCTTGTAGATCTAAAGGCTCTTCTCTTTGCAGATGAACAACAGAAAAAGGAAGATATTAATGTGAAGTGAGGGATATATAATGGCTTCTAGATTTGAGAGTTCCCAGCAGGAACAGGAAGAAATTCAGGATAATCAGTACATTATGTTCACTGTAGGAGACCAGGAGTTTGGAGTTGACATTATGCAGACAAGAGAGATAATCAATATGACTGAACTCACCGATATGCCCAATTCCCCGGATTTTATTAAAGGCGTTGTAAATCTCCGGGGGGAAATTGTGCCCATAGTTGATTTACAGAAAAAGCTTATGGTCAATGGTAAATATCAGGAGGAACAGGAAGGCCGCATAATAGTGGTATCAATAGATGACAATCTTGTAGGAATGCAGGTAAATCAGGTTGAAGGAATAATTCGCCTGAACGAAGCTGAGATAGGTGATGCCCCGGATATTACTCAGGGTGTAAGGAGAAATTTCATCAAGGGAGTGGGTAAACTTGAGGACAGGCTCTTGATAATTCTTGATCTTGCCAGTATACTCACGGCTGAGGAAGTTGAGGAACTGGAAGAATTAGATATGAACCAGGAGGATTAAAATAATGACAGAGGATATTCTGGCCGATCTTGATGAAATGAAAAAAGATGCCCTAAAAGAAGTGGGCAACGTGGGAGCCGGCAATGCAGCCACGGCTTTTGCTCAATTTCTTGATAGAAAAGTGGATATGACAGTACCTTCAGTAAATATTATTCCTTTATCGGAGGCTCAGGAAATTACTGGAGATAGCAGCGAGGTTGTAGCAGGAGTTCTTTTGCAGGTTATGGGAGAAGCTCCGGCAACCATTCTCTTTATGGTTGCATCGAAAAGCGTGGAACATCTTGTAAAAATGGTTGCCGATAAGGAAGTAGAATTTGATGAGATGGATGAGATGGATATTTCTGCTCTTAAAGAAATTGGCAACATTTTGAGCGGGTCCTATCTCAATGCATTAAATAAAATGACGGGATTTAATCTTGTCCAGTCCGTTCCCGACTGCGCTGTTGACATGGCCGGAGCTATTTTAAGTACTTCCTTAATTCCGGTCAGCAAAACCAGCGATTATACCCTGCTTATAAAAACGCAATTTATCGATCAGGGTGAAAAAATTGAGGGGTATTTTCTCCTGATACCTCACGCCGATTCTTTGAAAAAAATATTAAATGCACTGGGGTTTGATGTCTAATGCCGGACGATGTGATTAAGGTTAGAATGGCAGAATACGGCCTGGCAGAGTCCCCAAGGCAGCTGGTTACTATAGGTCTGGGATCCTGTGTGGGAATTACACTTTATGATTCCAGAAAAAAACTCGGGGGGATGGTGCACATCATGCTGCCAGAGAATAAGAAGGGGTTAAAGCCTGCGAAATACGCCGATACAGGCCTTCCCCTCCTTGTTGATGAATTAAAGGATAGGGGAGCTCGCACTTCACGGCTCGAGGCTAAAATTGCCGGGGGAGCTGCCATGTTTTCGATATCTGAAAATTCCTCGCTTAACGTAGGGGAAAGAAATGTAAAAAAGGTAAAGAGTGTGCTCTCGGATATGGGAATAGATATTGCAGGGGAGGATATCGGAGAGAATTATGGCCGCACCATGAAGTTTTTTACCGAAAGCGGCAAAGTGCTTGTCACCTCACACAAAAGGGAAGATTTGACACTTTAATTCGGGTTAGCCCCCGAATTTTTTTGTTTGGAAGACACTTAACGCAGCCTGTTTTTGTTATTTTTTTGTTTGCCAAAATTTCTGCTGAAAAACGCTAAATATACAGGAGAACTATAGCTTTCCAGCTCAGGTCCACTTATTGATAAAATGCAGGCCATATGTTATACTACCTATTAGGCAAAAAATATTTTAAAACGCACGTCTGTGGATCCCGCTGCGGGTGCCGCTTTCTTGAGCAGAGCGGTTGCAGCCCTTCAGGGTATAAATCGGGATATGAAGCAGGCGGAGGCATAACCAGGGAAGGAGGTGCAGCAGCAATGTCCGTAGTAAACATGAAAGAACTGCTGGAATCAGGAGTTCATTTCGGCCATCAAACCCGTCGCTGGAATCCCAAGATGGAGTCCTATATATTCACCGAGAGGAATGGAATATATATAATAGATCTTCAGCAGACGGTGAGATTGATGGACGAAGCCTATGAATTTGTGAGAGAACTGGCCAGTCAGGGTAAGACTATCCTGTTTGTAGGAACAAAAAGACAGGCTCAGGAAACTATCCGCACAGAGGCAGAACGATGTGGTATGCCCTATGTAAATCAGCGCTGGCTGGGAGGTATGCTCACCAATTATCAAACAATCAAAAAAAGAATTGACCGCCTGGAAGAAATAGAACAGATGGAAGAAGACGGTCTTTTTGAAGTGCTCCCCAACAAAGAAGTTATAGAGCTTGAAAGGGAGCATGAAAAGCTGGAAAGGAATCTGGGCGGTATAAGGCATATGGATGGCCTTCCGGATGCAGTCTTTATTACTGACTGCCGCAAGGAATCCATTGCTGTAGACGAAGCCAATAAGTTAAATATTCCCATTGTAGCTATAGTTGACAGCAATGCCGACCCAGATCTGGTAGATTACGTAATACCAGGCAATGATGATGCTATAAGAGCGGTTAAGCTTTTGACCAGCAGAGTTGCCGATGCTGTCCTTGCCGGCAGGCAGGGAGAAAGAGTTTCTGACGGGAAGGAAGCTGAGAAAAAAGCTGTTTCTTCTGACGGGGATAAAACTGAGCAGGAGGAAAGCAAAGAGTCAGCAGGCAAAGGAGCCGAAGCTGAAACTGAAGAAGCTGCGGCTGAATAATACATCAATTAGAAAGCACCGGCTGCAGTTTTTCTGCAGCCGGGCTTTTAAACGTCAATACATACAGGGAGGTAGATAATATGGCTGAGTTTGGTATGGACGAGATAAAAAAGCTGCGTGAAAGAACCGGAGCCGGTGTTATGGACTGCAAAGAAGCCTTAAAAGAGGAAGATGGAGATATTGAAGCTGCCATAGATCATCTGCGAGAAAAGGGTATGACAGAGGCGGCCAAAAGGGACAGCGTTGCCGCAGAAGGTTTAATCAGAGTTATAGTAGATGATGACAGAAAAAAAGGGCTTATCTGTGAAATAAACAGTGAAACTGATTTCGTCGCTAAAAACGATGAATTTATAGATCTTGTAGATGAATTATCTCAAAAGCTTTTTTCCAGTTCCTGTGAGACTGTAGAGGAGTTTTTGGAGAGTCCTTTGGACGATAATGAGGATAATGAGGAAAAAACCATTCAGGTAAAAATTAGAGAGGTTGCTGCCAGCATGGGTGAAAATATTCGACTTCGTCGTTTTGAGAAGATGAATACAGAGGGTTATTTAGTTGGCTATCTGCATCAGGGCAGCCAGATAGGTACACTCATTGAATTTACCGGGGAAGAGGATCTGCATGCTGCGAAAAATGTGGCCATGCATATAGCTGCTTCCGCCCCTCGATATATAGATAGAGAAGATGTGCCGGAAGATGATATCGAAAGAGAGAAAAAAGTTTATAGAGAACAGATGTTAAACCAGGGAAAGCCGGAAGACATAATCGACAATATAGTAGAAGGTAAACTGGATAAATTTTATACTCAGATATGTCTTTTGGAACAGGAATATGTGCGAGATCCGGATAAATCTGTTGGGGCCTACCTGGAAGAAAAAGGTTTAAATGTAGAGCAGTTTGTTCGTTATGAGGTTGGTGAGGGCCTTGAAACAGAGGATGAAGATTTTGCTGAGGAAGTCAGGGCTCAGGTAGAGTCAAATTAATGCTCATCATCAGGAGAACACTTAAATTAGTGTTCTCCTTTTTTCATAATATCTACTTATAAATGCTGGAATACGGAGGTTTTCAGATGGCAGAAAAAAAACACCAACCTGAGCAGGCACATCCCGGTGAAACTGAATCTCCTGCTTATTCTCGTGTTCTTCTTAAAATAAGTGGAGAGGCTCTTGTAGCAGAAAACGGATTTGGAATTGAGCCTGACACTATTCAGAGGCTGGCTCAGGAGATTTACAGTGTAGTTGATGAAACCGGAGTTGAACTGGCTATAGTTGTAGGAGGAGGAAACATCTTTCGCGGAGTTGCCGGGAGCGCTCGCGGTATGGATCGGGGTACCGCTGACTATATGGGTATGCTGGCAACTGTTATCAATGCACTTGCTTTGCAGGATGCTATTGAATCGCTGGGACTGGAGGTTAGAGTTCAATCTGCCATTGAAATGAGGCAGGTAGCAGAGCCCTATATTCGCCGGCGGGCCATAAGACACCTGGAAAAGGGAAGGGTGGTTATCTTTGCTGCGGGTACAGGAAACCCATATTTTTCGACCGATACCACCGCAGCTCTCCGGGCCGCTGAAATTTCTGCAGAAGCTATTTTAATGGCTAAAAATGTGGATGGCGTTTATGATTCTGATCCGGTTGTAAATCCTGATGCGATCAAATTTGAGGAGCTGGCCTATATTGATGTTTTAAATCGTTCGCTGGAAGTTATGGATTCTACAGCTATTTCCCTGTGCATGGATAATGAAATACCCTTAATTGTTTTTGGTGTGAAAAAGGATGGCAATATAAGCAGGGCTGTGCGGGGAGATGAAATTGGCACCTTTGTCAGATAAATTTTAAAGTTATTCTTTTAAACCGTTGCTGTGAAAAGACGCTATTTTTGCTGGAAAGTCACAGCTTCTTAACATTACGAAGGCTAAATTTTAGCAGAGGAATAATTTCATTTTAAATGGAGTCTTATAGCCTCCAGGGACAGGTGCTGTGAAAGAAAGCTCAAAAAAATTTTACAACTGATGTGGAGAAGAACTAATTTTAAAAAGGGAGGCAGCAGTCATGATTTCCAAAGTTGAAAAGAAATCTGAAAAGAAAATGGAGGAAGTTATTGATACCCTAAAGGAAGAGTTTAAAAATATTCAAACGGGGAGGGCGCGCCCATCTCTGATTGAGGATATAAAGGTTAACTATTATGGAGAGATGACTCCCCTTAACCAGATGGCCAAAATTTCAGCTCCTGAAGCCAGGCTGCTTGTAATCGAACCCTGGGACAAAAATGTGATTGAAGACGTAGAAAAGGCAATTATGAAGGCTGACCTGGGTTTTAATCCCAACAATGATGGTAATGTTATAAGAATAAATATTCCCAAATTAACTGAGGAGAGACGAAAGGAACTTTCGGGAATGGCCGCAGAAAAAGCTGAAGATGCAAGAATTTCCATACGGGAGATTCGCCGCGAGGGCATCGAAGAGCTGGAGGAAATGGAAAGAAATAGTGAGATCTCTGAAGATAATTATTATCGCGGAGAAGAAAATATGCAGGAGCTTCATGATAATTATATGGAAAAGATCGATGAGCTGCTGGAGGAAAAGAAAGAAAAGATTATGGAAGTTTAAGGAGGAAAAAATGGAGCTTGACCCGCAGAAGTATAGAGGCAGAAGACTTGTTAAGCTGCTTCCTGATCTGGAAGACCTAAGATATAAGCTTTTGGAGGTTAAACCGCCGGGTCAGATGAGCGGCACAGGAGCGGCCAGAGTGCTGCATATTAGAAAAAGAGATGATGTGATTGAGATTCTTTTTTGCCTGGAAGATTATCTCTGAAAAATATCCAGTGGCTGGTCTGTAACTTTGAATGTTCCCCCCTTATTTGAGGGGGTGATTATTTTTGGCAGGAGGAAATTATGAAAATACCAGAACACACTGCAATAATTATGGATGGAAACGGCCGCTGGGCTCGCAGTCGTAATCGTCCCCGTTATTATGGGCACAGGCAGGGAGTAAAGGCTCTGGAGAAGGTCGTAAGGGCTGCGGCGGATATCGGAGGGAAATATCTCACCGTTTTTGCATTTTCAACGGAAAACTGGAAGCGGCCGAGCAGTGAAGTTGATTTCCTCTTTGAGTTATTGCAGAGCACGGTAAAAAATGAACTTAACAGACTGCAGAAAAAAGAAAATATACAGATTAAAGTCATGGGCAGGCGCAGGGAGCTTCCCCGCGACGTAAGGCAGGATATTGACAGGATCGAGAATGTATCCTCTGACAACAGCGGTTTAAAACTTTTCGTAGCGCTGAATTATGGGGGCAGGGCTGAAATAATTGATGCGGTCAGAAAGATTGCCTCCAGGAGTGACAAAGATCTGGAGAATCTGGATGAAGAGAGTTTCAGAAAGCATCTATATATACCGGAACTCCCGGATGTCGACCTGCTTATCAGGACAGGAGGAGAAAAAAGAATATCCAATTTTATGCTGTGGCGTTTGAGTTACTCCGAGCTTTATTTCACCTCTACCCTGTGGCCTGATTTTTCCGGAGATGACCTCAAAAAAGCATACAGTGATTATAGCAGGCGATGCCGCAGGTTCGGAGCTCTCTCCGGAGAATAATGGAGGTATTGTTAAATAAAATGCTCTGGAAACGAGTGATCAGTGGCATATTTGGAATAATATTTTTATATTTTATTATTTCCTGGGGCTCGCTCCCTTTTTTTCTGCTGACTGTATTTCTCTGTGGCATGGGGGCTTGCGAATTTAATAAGCTGCTTCCAGTTCAGGACAGATTTCACTTTTTGCTGCCGGCAGGAGCAATTGTGCTGCTTTCCACTCTCTATTTTTTGGAGGGAGAATCCCTCGCCGCCGGCTTTGGAGCAGTTATTTTGATTAGCCTTCTCGTTTTTTATTTTGTCCAGATTAAATTTTTTAGTTACGAAGATTTTGTTATTAGAGTGGGAGGTAAACTTCTCGGTATAATATACCTTGGGGGAGGATCATTTTTTCTGATTTTGCTGAGAGATTATTCAGGAGCTGGTTTCAAAGAAACTGCGGTGCTGTGGCTTGTGCTTTTGGCCACCTGGTCTTCCGACACGGGAGCTTATTTCGCAGGAAATGCTTTTGGCAAACATCAGCTGGCCCCGGATATTTCCCCCAATAAGACGGTGGCCGGAGGAGTAGGGGGAATAGTACTTGCTGTCATCGTCGTATTTGTCTTTCTTTTGTTTCTGGATATTTACTCTCCTCTCTGGTTTATTTTTGCACCTGTCATCTCACTGACAGCTATGCTGGGGGATCTCTTTATATCATGTCTCAAAAGAGATGCTGGAGTAAAAGATGCAGGGAATATTATTCCCGGACACGGAGGCATACTGGACAGATTTGATAGCCTGTTATTTTCTGCTCCGGTTGCTTATTATCTAATTCATCTTTTTATGTGAAGAGGTAGATTATTATGGATAAAACCCTTCGTCAGATGTTGATTACTGCTGCAATACTTTTTTTATCCCTGTTTTTTATTCGCTATCTCTTTTTAATTTTTGCGCCAATTATCATCGGTTTGATTTTGGCCAATTTGATTCACCCGTTGGTGAACAGAGTTGAAGGAAGTATGCCAGGAGGGCGCACCGTGGCCGTTCTCACAGTGCTCGTGGTTATAGTGGGAGTTATGTCCCTGCTGCTGGCTCTGGGAATTTCTCGCTTTTATATGGAGGTAAACCAGCTGATCAATCGCCTTCCGGATTATGAAACTCTAATCGATCAATTTCACTTTGAAGCCAACTGGCGAAGCTTTCTGGAGGCATTTGAAATATCTGAAACAATTATTGAGGCTGTGGAAGAGAACATCCAGATCATTTTTGACACTGTTCGCTCGGGTCTTCTGGAGCTTGCCAATTTTGCTCTAAGTGCATTAGGCCGTCTGCCTATGGCCCTGATGATTTTCTTTTTGAGTATAGTGGCAACATTTTATATTAGCCGGGATTATTACAGGCTGGAAAAGGTGCTCTATAAGCTCTTTCCTGACCACTGGCATGAACAGGTTGATGCATTTAAACACGAGCTTTCTATATCTGCTATAGGATATATTAAAGCCCAGTTGATACTGATTTCTATTTCCGGCTTTATCACAGGAATTGGATTGACGATTATGAGCAGCGGCTATGCGCTTTCTCTGGCTGTGTTAGCCGCGTTACTGGATCTTATTCCAATTATAGGCCCGGCGCTTATTTTTTATCCCTGGGCTTTTGTCAATTTTTTAATGGGAGAAATTTCTTTTGCTCTGGGACTGGTGATAATTCATCTTATCCTAACCGGCGTCCGTCAGGCTGCGGAGGGGCAGATAATTGGAGATCATATAGGCATTCACCCTCTGGCCACGCTCATGGCACTTTTTGTGGGCTTTCGCGTCCTTGGAGTAATAGGTTTTCTGATAGGACCAATTTTGCTGGTTCTGATAAAAACCTCTGCCCGGGCAGGCTTATTACCTTTCTGGGATCCGGAAGAAAAGAGCGCCAGTGGCTCTTAGGTTCAATATCATCAACCTGATATGTCATAAATGATATCCACTGAATCCTGTCAATTAAACTGGTTATTTGATTAAAATTATGATAAAATATTATTATGTATTGAAAATGGGTTCGTTGTATTATGAACTATTAAATTATCTTTTCCTCCGAAACAACCGGCAAATTTTTTACATGTGCGGAATTATTAAATTTCATCTGCCTGTAAAGCGATAGCTGCTCCCGGAAAAAATTTCATTGTGAGCTGAGCTTAATAGCTTCCTCCAGCAACTGATTTGGAGAAGAACTAAATTTTAAAATGAAACTTTATGTATTTCTAGAATGGCAAAGAAAATAAGACCTCAAGTCTATTGCTTGATTATATGGAGGTCAGGGAGGTTTTGCATCATGATTGTGACAATAATTTCATTAATAATTTTTCTCGGTATTTTGATCTTTGTGCACGAACTGGGACATTTTCTTGCTGCCCGACGCATGGATATCCGGGTGGAAGAGTTTGCTCTGGGTTTTGGCCCCAAACTCTGGTCACGTCAGGGGGAAGAAACCCTCTACTCCTTGAGGGTATTTCCTCTGGGAGGTTTCTGCAGTATGACAGGAGAGATGCCTGTTGATGAAGAGGAATTAGACTCCGAAGAGATGGAAATATATGAGGAGGCTAAAAGCAATCAGCGCTGTTTTTTCCAGAAATCCCCTTTGAAGAGGCTGGCAGTTCTCGCCGCGGGTCCGCTGATGAATGTTATTCTTGCTATAGTTGCTTTTGTGTTGATATTCGGCATATATGGTGTGCCGGTGGAGGGAGAGCGTGAACCAGTTATTGGGGAAATGATGCCGGGTCAGCCTGCTGCAAGGGCTGGAATAGAACCGGGGGATGAAATTGTTGCTGTTCAAAATGAGGAAATTGATAACTGGCAGGAGATTGCCCGCTTTTTACAGGAGAAGCCCGGCGAAGAGCTTACTTTTACCGTCATGCGGGAGGACGAAGCAAAGGATTTTCAGGTTACTCCTCGCGAAGATGTGGGGACTATTGAAGAAGCGCTGGGAGCTCTGCCGCCTCAGATCAGGCAGAGAGTAAATCCCTTTCAGGCTGTGTATTATGGGTTTGTCCAAACCGCCAGTGTTTTTGCGATAACCGTGCAGGGTTTTGTTCAGATAATTACAGAGGCCAGCACAGAGGATCTGGGCGGGCCTGTAATGATCGCTTCGATAGTTGGTCAGGCTACGAGAACGGGCCTGGAAAATGTATTAAACTGGCTTGCTATAATAAGTGTCAATCTGGCCATAATCAATCTGGTTCCCTTTCCAGCTCTGGACGGGGGCAGGATTGTTTTTGTTCTGATTGAACTTTTAACCGGCAAAGCAGTTCCGCGTGAAAAGGAAGGCTGGGTGCACATGATTGGGTTTTTCCTGCTTATACTGCTTATGGTTTTCATTGTATACCAGGATATAATTGCTTTCATTTAATTTTTTTCTGATCCAGTTATGATTTTTGGAACGCCAGGAAGGAGTATAGGAGTATGAGAAGGCAGCGATCCGGAGTTAAAACCGTTCGAATGGGAGATCTTCCTATCGGGGGAGAAAATCCGATTTCAGTGCAATCAATGACAAACACTAAAACCGAAAACATTGAAGCAACTCTTCATCAAATTGAGAAGTTAAAAAATGCTGGGTGTGAGCTCGTTCGGGCTGCCGTTCCGGGAAATGAAGCTGCCGAAGCACTTTTTACCCTGACAGATAGGGTTAATATCCCGCTGGTGGCTGATATACACTTCGATTACCGTCTGGCTCTTAAAGCGGTGGAGGCCGGGGTTGATGGCCTGCGTTTAAATCCGGGAAATATTGGTGGTAAAAATAAGGTGAAGGAAGTTATTGAAGCCTGCAAGGATCATAACCTGCCGGTTAGAATTGGTATTAATAGTGGATCTCTGGAGAAAGATCTGGCTGAAAAGCATGGAGGCCCCACGCCAAAAGCAATGGTGGAAAGTGCGGAGAGGCACATATCTTATCTGGAAGAAGAAAACTTTTATGATATTGTTGTCTCCCTTAAATCCTCCAGTGTAAATGATACAATTGAAGCAAATTGTATTTTTGCTTACAGGTATGATTACCCTCTTCACATAGGCATTACTGAAGCTGGATCTGGCCGGGAAGGAGAGATTAAATCTGCAGCGGGTATTGGAGCTCTACTAAGTCGAAATTTAGGAGATACCCTTAGAGTTTCTTTAACCGGTTCGCCACTACGAGAAGTGGAGGTTGCCTACCAGATTTTGTCCGCATTTGACGAACGCCAGCGTGGTGTTGAGGTAATCTCCTGCCCGACGTGCGGAAGAACAGATATAAATGTTGAGGAGATAGTAAAGAAGGTAAAAGAGGGATTGAAGGAGTTTCAAGTTCACAGCAATTTAACCGTGGCTGTCATGGGCTGTGAGGTAAATGGTCCGGAGGAGGCCCGACATGCCGATATAGGTGTGGCCGGCGGCAGAAATAGCGGCCTTATTTTTAAAAAAGGAGAGAAGCTCAGAAAAGCAGCTGGAGAAAATCTGGCTGAAACTTTGCTGCAGGAAATAAAACAAATGGAGTGTGATTAAATCATGAAACTTTCCCACTATTATCTTCCCACGCTTAAAGAGGATCCGGCTGATGCTGAAGTTCCCAGCCACAGGCTTATGTTGAGGGCGGGAATGATACGCAAACTATCAGCCGGTGTTTACAGTTACCTACCCCTGGGATACAGGGTTATTAAAAAAATTGAAAAAATTGTAAGAGAGGAGATGGATCGCAGCGGAGCCCAGGAGATGTTGATGCCCGCAATGCAAACGGCTGAAATCTGGAAAGAATCCGGCCGCTGGCAGGATTTCGGTCCTTTGATGGTTGATTTTGAGGACAGGCAGGGTCGCGAATACTGTCTTGGCCCCACGCATGAAGAGGTTGTTGCTGACCTTATAAGGGATGAGATTCGTTCCTATAAAAAGCTTCCATACAATGTTTATCAGATACAGACTAAATTCAGGGATGAAATAAGGCCCCGTTTTGGCCTGATGAGATCCAGGGAGTTCACCATGAAAGACGCTTATAGTCTGGATCGAAATTTCGATGGCCTTGATAAGAGTTACGAGAAAATGTATGATGCATATGAACGCATATTTGATCGCTGTGGACTGGTGACTAAAGTTGTGGAGGCCGATACAGGTGCAATGGGTGGTAAAGCATCTCATGAATTTATGGTCCTTGCTGATACTGGCGAAGATGCTCTCGCTTTCTGCACTGAATGCGAATATTCAGCCAATGTTGAGAGAGCTTCAGCTTCATTAGAAAATGAAAAGTATGAGGAAGAGATACGAGAAATAGAAAAAGTACATACTCCTGGTGCAACAACTATCGAAGATTTAAAATCAATGCTGGATATAAAACCGGATAGAATGATTAAGACCATGGCATATATTGCTGATGATGAACCTGTGGTGGCTTTAATTCGTGGTGATGATGAACTAAATGAAACCAAAATGAAAAATTATTTTGAAGCTGTTACCCTGAGGCCGGCACATCCTGAAGAATTTGAAGATCGTTTTGGCAGTACGGCTGGATTTATTGGTCCTGTAGGTTTAAAATCTGAAGTCCGAGTGGTTGCAGATCGTCGCGTTAAAGACATGAAAAACTCGGTGACAGGTGCCAATAAAGAAGATTATCATTTTAGAAACGTCAATCTGGAAAGAGATGTTGAAAATATAGAAGCTTTCACAGAACTGCGCCGGGTACAGGAAAATGACCCCTGTCCCCGGTGCGGTGGTGACCTGGAAATCAAGGCTGGAATCGAGGTGGGACATCTTTTTAAGCTGGGCACCAAATACAGCGAAAGTATGGGAGTTACCTTTCTGGATGAAAACGGCAAAGAAAAGCCTGTTGTAATGGGAAGTTATGGGATCGGCATAACCAGATTGGCTGCGGCGGCAATTGAACAACACCATGATGATAAGGGAATCATATGGCCGGTATCGATAGCTCCATTTAAAGTGATTATTTTGGCCCTGGGTGATTCATCCGGGGTTAAAGAGGCTTCTGAAAAGCTACATAAAGAGCTTAAAGAAGCCGGTGTGGAAACTCTCCTCGATGATAGAGATGAAAGAGCGGGTGTCAAATTTAATGATGCCGAATTGATTGGTATTCCCATCCGTGTGACAATAGGAAGCAGGTCCCTTTCTGAAGGAAAAGTAGAGGTTCAAAAACGCTTTAGCGGTGAAGAGTTGATGCTTGATAAAGAGGAAGCTTCCAGAAATATTCAAAAGATACTATCCGAGCTGGATTAATTTTAGCCCACAATTAAAGGACCTTAAGGGCCAGCAGTGTGTAATATCAGGCTGGCCTATCTTTTTTGAGGGAGGTAATTTAATGTCCGAAGCTCTAATTTTTCCTGAAGGATCGGATATTGGACAGAAAGTTAAATTTATAATCGTAAGACCAGAAGCGAAAAAAATATATATTATTCCTGCAACAGAAGTTGAAATTTCTCAGGAAAAATATAGTGATACCGGCTCCTCCTCTGGTGAATTGAAAAATCTCTTTGCTAAACTGGAAAGCTTAATGAATCCTGATAAATGGAATATTGAAATATATGCTCAGCTTTCTATTCAAGAAGAATTGGAGCTTATCTGGCCCGAACTTGCTAAAAAACTTCCTGATAAAATAAGCTTTCTCAGCAGCTGGCTGAAGAGAGCCCGTCCTCACTATGTTAAAAATGGAAAACTGATAATAGAAGGAGAGAGCCAGCTGGCATGTAAAAAATTGGACTGCCGCAGATTAAGGAGCTATTTAAACAGCAAAATGGCAAATTTTTTCAGCGGAGATTCATTTGACATTGAGTTTAAAAATGGTGATTTTGCTTCAAAGCTAAAAAATAATAAGAAAAACAACAAAAACAGGGAAAATAGTGAGGAAAACTGTGAAAAAGATCCTCCGGCCCCGGGAAAATCAGTTTCCTCGAGTGTTTTTTCCCGTGAAAGAAATGATTCCAATCATAAATCGGCTGTGGTAGCTGGAAGCAAAGTTTCCTCTCAAAGAGAGGTCGTATCTCTGGATGATTTGCCTGAAAATGGGAACGTTGTAATCTGCGGTGAGGTTTTTGCTGTTGATAGCAAAAATACCCGCAGTGGAAAGCTTCATCTCTTTTCGCTCACAGATTTTAATAGTTCTCTGCAGGTTAAACTTTTTGTCGGGGAAGGAGAGGATGTCTCTCCATTTCCTGAGACAGGAGATAGGATAAAGGCTGCCGGGGAGCTGCAGTATGATCGTTACAGCCGTGAAACAGTGTTGATGGCGGAGGATATTAATTTGCTTCCACCAGAGTTCCGGTCGGATGAAGCAGATGAAAAAAGGGTGGAGCTGCACATGCACACAAAAATGAGTCAGATGGACTCAGTTATTGAGGCAGAAAAAGCTGTCGAAAGAGCGGCAAAATGGGGGCATGATGCTCTCGCCATTACCGATCACGGGATAGTTCAGGCTTTTCCCGACGCTTATGAAGCGGCCAGAAAAGAGGAAATTAAGCTCATTATGGGGATGGAGGCTTACCTGGTCGACGATGGTGAGAAAATTGTATTAAATCCTGGAAACACCGGGTTTGATGAGGCTTCATATATCGTTTTTGATGTGGAAACAACAGGTCTGGAGAGCAGCAGGGACAGAATAATTGAGCTGGGAGCGGTAAAGATAAGTGAGGATAAAGTTGTGGATGACTTTTCATGTCTGGTTAATCCCGGACAGCAAATATCCCCGCGCATTAAAAACTTAACCGGCATAACAAATGAAGACTTGGCCGGAGCTCCCCCTATTGAAGATGTTATAGATGATTTTTTAAATTTTTGTCGGGATGGGATTCTGGTTGCTCATAATGCGGAATTCGACTATTCTTTCCTGCGGCAGGAGTGTCTCCGCACCGGGTGCAGGGTCCCAAGACAGCCCCTGCTGGATACTCTTGCTTTAAGCAGAGCTTTGATGCCAGGGATGAACAGTCACAGCCTGGACAGCCTCTGTAAGGAACTGGGAGTAACTCTCGAAGAGCATCATCGCGCCAGGGAGGATGCTGCTGCCACCTCCAGAGTCCTATTAAAACTATTGAAAAGAGCAAAGTCGGAGAGAGAAATGGATCTTTTGCGAGAGCTCAACCAATTTACCGACAATATAGACTGGAAAAAACAAAATTATTATCATGCCGTCCTGCTGGCCAGAAATAAAGCCGGTCTAAAGGATCTTTATTATCTTGTTTCTCGCTCTCATATACACAACTTTTATCAAAAGCCGCGTATTTTAAAAAGCGAGCTGGAGCAGTTTCGCGATAATATTCTGGTTGGATCCGCCTGCGAGGCTGGAGAGGTTTTTCAGGCAGTCAGCAGCCAGGAGGAAGAAGAGCAAATCAAAGAGAAAGCAGAGTTTTATGATTATCTGGAAATTCAGCCCCCCTCCAATAATAAATTTTTGATACCTGATCGCGTAGAATCCATGGAAAGATTGAAAGAAATAAACAGGCAAATATATCAGCTGGGAGAAGAGCTGGACAGGCCGGTAGTTGCTACCGGGGATGCTCATTATCTGGATCCCGAGGACTCAATCTATCGGGCAATTCTCCAGGCCGGTCAGGATTATGACGATGCAGATAAACAGCCCCCAATTTATTTTAAAACCACCGAGGAAATGCTGGAGGCCTGTTCTTATCTGGGAGAGGAAAAGTCGCGGGAAATAGTTATAGAAAATCCGCAAAAGATCAGCAGCATGATTGAGGAAATTAAACCCATGCCCGAGGAACTTTACACCCCGGAGATTAAAGATGCAGATGAAAAAATTCGTTCAAAGGCTTTTCAAAGAGCCCAAAACCTCTACGGAGAACCGCTTCCAGAGCTGGTGCGGGAGAGGCTGGAGAAAGAGCTCAGCTCGATTATTGATAATGGCTTTGCCGTAATCTACCTAATTTCTCATCGTCTTGTTAAAAAATCACTCTCCGAGGGATATCTGGTGGGTTCAAGAGGATCGGTCGGATCTTCACTGGTAGCTTTTATGACAGAAATAACCGAGGTGAATCCTCTACCACCACATTACCGCTGTCCCGAATGCAAATGGCATAAATTTTTCCCTGAAGAAGAGGATATTTCCGGGGTGGATTTGAAGGAAAAGGATTGTCCGGATTGCGGGACTCCGTTGAAGACTGATGGTTTTTCCATACCATTTGCTGTTTTCATGGGATTTGACGGCAGCAAAGTACCTGATATTGATCTCAATTTTTCTGGAGAATATCAGAGCAAAATTCATGAGGAGACGGAAAATATATTTGGTGAGGATTATGTATTTCGAGCAGGTACTATCTCAACAATAGCCAACAGGACAGCCTACGGATTTGTTAAAGGTTATCTTCAGGATAGAAACATTGAAAAACGAAGCACAGAGATTAATCGACTTGTGAAGGGATGCACTGGGGTAAAGCGCACTACCGGTCAGCATCCCGGGGGACTTATGGTAGTTCCCAGGAACATGGATATACATGATTTTACCCCTATACAGCGTCCGGCAAACGATAAGGAAGCGGAGGTCAAAACCACTCATTTTGATTATCATGCAATTAGCGGTCGCATGCTAAAGCTGGACCTTTTAGGGCATGACGATCCTACTTCCATAAGAATGCTTCAGGATATGACCGGGGTAAATCCTCTTAAAATTGATCTCAGCGATGAAAAGACAATGTCGATTTTTTCTGGAGTGAAGGCCTTAAAACTGCAGGAAAATCCACTGGACCTGGAAGTTGGAACTCTTGGAGTTCCGGAGTTTGGAACATCTTTTGTTAGACAGATGCTGGCTGAAACCCGTCCCGAAACATTTGCTGAGCTTGTCCGCATTAGCGGTCTTTCTCATGGCTCAGATGTCTGGCTTAATAATGCCCGTCAGCTTATAAAGAAAGGGATTGCAGAACTCAAGGATGTCATTTCGGTGAGAGATGATATAATGAATTATTTAATCCAGGAAGGAGTTGAGGCGAAGAATGCCTTTGAAATCATGGAAGACGTCCGCAAAGGAAAAGGATTGAGCAACGAGCAGGAAAGAGTGATGCGCAATAATGGCGTACCTGATTGGTATATTGAATCCTGTCAAAAAATCAAATACATGTTTCCCAAGGCTCATGCAGCTGCTTACGTTATGATGGCTTACAGAATAGCTTATTTCAAGGTTTATTACCCTGCCAAATTTTACTCAACCTACTTTACTAACAATGCTTCTTCCTATGAAGCAGGGATTGTAAACCGGGGATATGATAGTATTCTTAATTACTTAAATAATTTAAAGGAAAAAGGAAATGACAGGACGCCCAAGGAAAACAACATGATTTCTCTGCTTCAGGTTGTTATTGAGGCCATGAACAGAGGAGTTTCTTTTGAAAGCGTGGATTTATACAGATCCTGTGCTTTTCGCTTTGAACTTGATGAATATAAACTCATACCTCCGCTGATTGGTGTGCAGGGATTGGGCAGCACCGCAGCAGAAAATATAGTCAGGGCCCGTGAGCAGGGGGAGTTTATGTCTATAGAGGATTTTGTAGAAAGGACCGGAGTTTCTACAACGGTGGTTGAAGCTTTAAGGGAAAACAATGCTTTTAAAGATCTACCGGAAAAAAATCAACTATCTTTATTTGAATAGGTTCTGACTCTTGCATGTTAAGTTAGCCTGTGGTATCATAATTAGGGATGTTGACTTGCGTTGCTATATTATTTGCTCTGCAGCCAGGAGTGGGAGTTTTCCCACTCCATTTTAATATAATATCAAATTTTGTTTTTTGCCAGCTGTAAAAGAATTTTATGTTCCTTTTTTTGATTAACAACTAAACGCTAGATGAACCAAAAGTTTAATCAGTAAATCCACAATTATTAAAATGAGGATGATTTAAATGAGCACCACCCGTAAAGTATCGAAAAAGCTGGAGTCTATGCTGACAGGAGAAAAAATTGATCCTGTAGCTGTAGAGTATGTCAAAGAAGGTTCTGAAAGAGTTCTAAGGGTTTTTTTAGAGGATAAAGAGGGAAGCATTGATCTTGAGGATTGTGCTCGTATCAGCCGCCAGCTTTCTGACTGGCTGGATGAAGAAAACTTTATCAGCGAAAGTTATGTGCTTGAAGTTTCTTCTCCGGGTGTGGAAAGACCTCTTAGAAGTGAAGATGATTTCGAAAGATTTTCAGGTGAGAAAGTGTTTATTAAAACTTATGCCCCGGTAAAGGGGCGTAAAGAGTTTACTGGAATTTTGCAGGGTATTGATGATGATATGGTGAAAATAATTCTTCAGGAAGAAGAAAGCGATCTTGAACTACCACTGAACAGCATAGCTGCAGCTCGTCTCCATGCTGATTTTCAGGTGGAGTGAGGAGGTAAAAGTATGAATATAGATTTTTTGCAGGCAATTGAGGATATCGAGAATGAAAAGGAAATTCCTAAAGAGATATTGATGGATGCTCTCACCACAGCTCTGGAGTCGGCATATAAAAAAGATTACGGCTCCAAAGAAAACGTGCGGGTGGAAATTGATACCGATCGCGGAGAAGTAATTGTGTATTCTCGCCGCCGGGTTGTTGAAGAAGTTGAAAATGACAGTTTTGAAATTTCCATGGAGGAAGCCTGTGAAATTGAAGAGGACGAGGAGGAAATTGAACCGGGAGATATAGTTGAAGTTGAAGTAACACCTGAAAATTTTGGCAGAATAGCCGCTCAAACAGCCAAACAGGTTATAATGCAGAGAATAAGAGAAGCTGAGAGAGATGTCATTTATGAGCATTATAAGGAAAAAGAGGGAGAATTTATAACAGGAACAATTCAAAGGTTTCAGAATGATCATATTTTTATAGACATGGGTAAAACTGAGGCTCTTCTTCCTCCTTCTGAACAGATTGAAG
This sequence comes from uncultured Halanaerobiaceae bacterium, assembly GCA_964630835.1. Lineage (GTDB taxonomy): Bacteria > Bacillota > Halanaerobiia > Halanaerobiales > Halarsenatibacteraceae > Halarsenatibacter. Next base: position 23,440 of record CAZVZM010000012.1, on the reverse strand, counting down.
GAGAAAATTATGAGGTGGGGGACAGGCTCAAGCTCTATATTGTGGAAGTGACTTCCACCACTAAAGGCCCCAGAATTCTTGTATCTCGCACACATCCGGGCCTGCTGTTGAGACTCTTTGAAATTGAAATTCCGGAAATTTTTGATGGAACAGTAGAAATAAAATCAGTAGCCCGGGAGGCTGGCAGACGTTCCAAAGTTGCAGTGACATCTCATGAGGAGGATGTTGATGCAGTAGGAGCATGTGTCGGTCCCAGAGGCAGTAGAGTTCAGGCCATTGTAGATCAGCTTAATGGGGAAAAAATTGATATAGTGCAATGGGACCCTGATCCCGGCAAATTGATTGCCAACGCTCTTAATCCTGCAGAGGTTAAGGAAGTTAGATTGGACGATGAAGAACAGGTTGCAGAAGTTGTAGTGCCTGATTTTCAGCTTTCTCTGGCCATCGGCAAGGAAGGACAAAATGCCCGCCTGGCTGCTAAGTTGACCGGGTGGAAGGTTGACATTAAAAAAGAATCAGAGCATGAAGCTGGGGGTGAAGATGAAACTGAATTGGAAGAAAAAATTGCTGAAGCCGAGGATGAGGGGGGAATTTCTGAAGTCGAGTCAGAAGATGAAGGAGACTCTCTGAAGTCGGAAAAGGACGTGCAGTCTGAAGAGCCGGAAGAAGTTAATGAAGGAACGAAAGAAGAGGAGTTAGAGGAAACTCAATAGGAAAATCGAATTGAAACATTATATTTATTTCATATTGAGGAGGGAAATTACTTGACTGCCAGTCCCCTGGAAAAGTGTGTTGGCTGTGGTGATTTTAGGGATGAAATCGAGCTTATGAGAGTTGTCAATAATAAAGGAGATATAAAGGTCGACCCGGGTAAAGATCTGCCGGGACGGGGAATTTATCTCTGTCCTCAGAAGAATTGTCTTGATCTTGCCTGTGAAAACGGCGCATTAAAAGAGGGGTTAAAAAAGGAAATCACCGATGATATTTATGATTTTCTGATGGAGGAGATAAATATGGTTGACTGATATTCATCACTCCTTTTACTATATATCGGCAGCAGTCCTTCCGGGCTGTTATATTGTAGAGCTACTATGGAGGTGGTTTGCATGGGAAAAATGAGAGTATACGAACTGGCACGGAAAATGGATCTGGAGAGCAAAGAAGTAGTCGAGCTTCTTCAGGATCTGGATATAGATGTTACAAGCCATATGGCTACGATAGATGATGAAACTGCTGAACTTGTTAAGGAAATATATCAGGAGGATCAGCAAGCTGAAGAGGAAAAAATTGCTGATGAGAAAGAAGAAAAAAAAGATCAGAAAGAGGAAGTAAGCGATGGAGGTCAGGATTCTGACCTGTCTGCGAAAAAGGAGGACGCTGAAAGATCGAAAAGAAGAAGAACGGAAACCGAAACTCAAACCAGGTCCCGACCAGAAGTGTGTCCCCCCTTAACGGTTAAGGAACTGGCAGAGGTGGCGGAGATTCCTGCCAACAGACTGATTAAATCTTTGATGGATATGGGGATCATGGCAAATATAAATTTTTCTCTCGATGAGGAAACCCTGGAAAGCATAATAGATGAACTCAATCTGCCCGTTCAGCTGGAGAGCAGCGATGAGGAGGAAGTCGATCCCTGTTCTGACCTCAGGGTGAAAACCGAATTTGAAGATCGCGATGAAGATTACGAGCTGAGGCCGCCGATAGTTACCGTTATGGGGCATGTAGATCACGGAAAGACTACTCTGCTGGATGTCATCAGAGAGACCAGGGTAACTGAAACAGAGGCAGGTGGGATCACCCAGCATATAGGAGCCTATCAGGTGACGGTTGATGATGAAAGAATTACATTTATTGATACTCCCGGACACGAAGCCTTTACAGCCATGAGAGCCAGGGGGGCACAAATTACAGATATAGCTATACTTGTAGTGGCTGCCGACGATGGTATAATGCCTCAGACAGTTGAGGCCATAAACCATGCTCAGGCTGCTGAGATTCCCATTTTAGTCGCAATAAACAAAATTGATAAGCCCAATGCTCAACCCGATCAGGTAAAGCAGCAAATGACTGAATATGGCCTCGTCCCTGAAGAATGGGGGGGAACAACCATATGTGTTGAAATATCAGCCCTTCAGGGTGAAAACATTGATGAACTTCTCGAAATGATTTTACTTCAGGCTGAGATTGAAGAGATTATGGCCAATCCCCATCGCCCCGCTGAAGGAGTCGTGATTGAGGCGGAGCTTGATAGAGGGCGAGGCCCGGTTGCTACTGTTCTGGTTAAAAACGGCACACTACACGTCGGTGATGTCATCCTGGCCGGTGCAGCCTGTGGCAGAGTAAGAGCCATGATAGATGAACACGGCAATCGCGTGGAGGAAGCGGAGCCAGCCTCGCCGGTGGAAATTCTTGGATTTTCAGATGTGCCTTCGGCCGGCGACTTTATTCAGGTTCTGGAGGAAGAAAGCAGAGCCCGGGAAATCGCAGCTGAAAGAGAGGAAGAACAGCAGGAGATACGGCGCCAGACCGATACTGCCGTGACACTGGAGGATTTTTACGATCAGGTACAGGAAGGAGAAGTTCAGGAGCTAAATCTGATCATTAAAGCAGATGTTCAGGGTTCTATCGAAGCTTTGCGCCAATCTCTGGAGCAAATGGGAACATCCGAGATTACTGTGAATATAATTCACACAGGTGTGGGAGCTATTACGGAAACAGATGTTGATCTGGCCAGCGCATCCAATGCTATAATCATTGGTTTTAATGTGAGACCGGGTGTTCATGTGCAGAAATACGCCGAAAAAGAAAAGGTCGATGTGCGCACCTACCGCGTAATATATAAAGCTTTAGAGGATATAAAAGATGCCATGGAAGGAATGTTAAAACCAGAACTCAAGGAGAGAGTGCGCGGCCATGCTGAAGTAAGAGCTATTTTTAAAGTTCCGGATATTGGCAATGTCGCCGGTGTATATATTCGGGACGGTATAGTAAACAGAAATTTTAATGTCAGGGTGATCAGAGATGGTATTGTCCAGCATGAAGGTGAAATATCTTCTCTTAAAAGATTTGAAGATGATGTGAGAGAGGTTCAGGAAGGTTACGAATGTGGAGTTGGCATAGCGAACTATAATGATATCAAAGAAGGAGATATTCTCGAGTTTTATGATTATAAAGAGGTTAAAAGATCACTTTAACCTCCTTGATATAGAGGTGAGTGCCAGTGGTTAAAAATAGAAATAGGAGACTGGGTGAGCTGTTGAAGGAAGAGATCAGTGACATCCTGAGAAGAGAAGTTAAAGACCCTCGAATTGGTTTTGTATCTATAACCGATGTGGAAGTTAGCGGAGATCTCAGGCACGCCAAAATTTTCGTCAGCGTAATGGGTTCCGAGCAGGAAAAACAGGAAACCATGAACGGTCTTCAGGAAGCCACAGGTTTTATTCGGTGTCTGGTGGGAGAAAGGATAACGATATATCATACGCCCGAGCTAAAATTTCGTTATGACGATTCAATTGAACATGGTATTCATATCTCTCAGGTTATTAAAGAGGCCCGGGAGGAAGATAAACAGGCTATAAAAGAAAGAAATCAGGAAGACTCTTCCCGGGAAAGAAAGGATACCAATTAAATGAAATCTGCAAGCAATGACAGTCAGACACTTTCCGCCCTGGAAGAAATTTTTAAAAAGGGCGGAAGCTTCTTTTTATTGGGACATGAGGATCCGGATGGAGACTGCATTGGCTCTCTTGCCGGTCTCTATCATCTTCTAAAAGAAAAAAATAAAGATGTTGAGATACTTTTATTTGATGATGTTCCCCCGCGGTTTGAGCTGGCCACCGGGGGAATCGATAATGATTTGAGAATTATATCTGAGGTTGAAAGTCTATCGCGCCGGGATGGGGTTGTAGTTCTGGATTCCAGCAGTATTGATCGGGTGGAGCCGGCCCAAAAAGCTATTGAAAATATGGTTAAAGAGGAACAGCAGGTAGTAAATATTGATCATCACGAAGACAATTCTCATTTCGGCACCATAAATTATGTTATTCCTGATGCTGCTGCCACCGGGGAGATCTTGCTCGATATGGCCAGGTCCTGGAGCTGGCAAATTAATGAACCCGGGGCCAGGGCTCTCGCTCTGGCCATGCTTGCCGATACAGGTTTTTTTCGTTACAGCAATACGGACCGGGCTGTTCTCGAGAAAATGCTGTTTCTTCTTGATTACGAGGTTGATCTATACAGCATCAGTCGCAAATTATACGGAAATAAAAAGCCACGGAAACTAAAGCTGCTGGGAAGGGCCTTATCCGGGTTAAGGATTTTGCATGGAAATAAAATTGCCAGTTTAATTATTTCAAAAGATGATTACCGCCTGACAGGAACGTCCCCGGTAGATAGAGATAATATTGTTAATTATGCCCGGGACATTGAAGGGGTAGAAGTGGGCCTTCTTTTCAGTGAGGAAGAGGAAGGTATTAAAGTTAGCTTTCGTTCCAATGATTATGTGGATGTTAATAAAATAGCAGCTGAATTTGGAGGAGGAGGCCACTCCAGAGCGGCGGGGTGCAGAATCAATAGTGATATTGACACAGCGGTGGATGAAGTGCTTGAAGAGGTGAAAAAACGTGTTTGATAAAGCAGGAATTATAAATATTTTAAAACCTCCGGGGATGACCTCATTTGATGCAGTAAACCACCTGAAATACGATCTAGAAGCGGACAAAGCCGGTCATACCGGCACTCTTGATCCTCTGGCTGCTGGTGTCTTGCCGATTTGTATAAATAGAGCCACTAAAATAATTCCTTTTTTGCCGGAAGATATCAAGGTCTACCATTGCGAAATTTTACTGGGAAAAACAACTGATACTCTCGATCGGGAAGGAAAAGTAGTGGATACCAGTGATAGCTGGGGCCATCTTTCCCGAATGGAAGTAAAAGATTGTTTAAAGGAATTTCAGGGCGAAATTGAACAGATTCCTCCAATGTATTCCGCGGTCAAAAAGGATGGCAGGAGATTGTATGAGCTGGCCCGGAATGGCAGGGAGGTTGAAAGAGATCCGCGAACTGTCAAAATTTATGAAATTGAAATCATAGATATTGAACTTCCCATACTGCAGATTAAAGTAAGATGTGGGAGCGGGACATATATAAGATCCCTTGCCAGAGATCTCGGTAAAAAGCTCGGCTGTGGTGGGATGCTGAATTTTCTGATTCGAACTGGTTCCGGACCATTTAAAATTGAAAACTCCCTTTTGCTTCAGGAAATTACCGAATGCGATAAATCGGAAAAGCAGCTGATTTCCCCTTCTCGTCCGTTAAATTTTCCTGAAGCAGAAATAAAACCGGGGGCTGTAAAAAAAGCAATAAATGGGGCGAACCTTAATTTAACCGATCTTAAGGATGATCGAGAAAAAATATTTAAAAAAGCTGAAAAATATCAATCTGATGATATAAAATTTATCGTGAGGGGACCGGACGGCTTATTTATCTCAATAAGTCAGCTCCGGGATGGCGACAATTTTATTTTGAAGCCCAAAAGAGTATTTAATCTTGAAGAAGATTGAAGCACCGCGGAGGGTGAACCGCTATGGAAATCGTGAGAGATAAACAATTTGATGAATATAGGGGCCCTGAAACTGCTTTAGCACTTGGCACTTTTGATGGCCTGCACACCGGACACCAAAAAGTTATTGACGAAGCTAAAAAACTTGCTTCGGAAAATTTTGTTGCTTCCGGGGTTTTTTCATTTACTCCTCATCCAAGGCGGGTTTTAAATTCTGGAAAGGGGCCGGGGGTGATATGTTCGCGGCGCCAGAAGAGGGAGATGCTTGCAGAAATGGATCTGGATTATTATTTTAGTCAGGAATTTACCCGGGATTTTTCTCGCACAGAATTTGAAGAATTCATAAAAAAAATACTCTGGAAAAAATTGAAAAGCAGGCATCTAATAGTTGGTGAGGACTTTACCTTTGGTTATCGAGGTGAAGGTACATGCGAGGATTTGCGCAGGTTTGGTAAAATGCTCGGTTTTAACGTCAGTATTATTTCAGCCCAAAAAATCAATGGCGAAAAGATTTCCAGCACAAAAATAAGAAACATGATATCCCGGGGAAGAGTAGACAGAGTGCCGGAGTTTTTAGGCAGGTATTACACTCTGGCAGGAGAGGTAATTCATGGATCTGGCCGGGGAAGGGAGTTAGGTTATCCCACCGCTAATTTGCGTCTTGAAGCGGATTATGTTTTGCCCCGCAGGGGGGTTTACGCAGGCTATGTCAAACACAGTGGAGAAAAATATCGTGCCGCTGCCAATTTTGGTGAAAACCCCACTTTTTCTGAGGAAAACTTTCGGATTGAAATATATATTTTAGATTTAGATGAGGACCTCTATGGAAAGAGGCTTAGTTTCTGTCCGGTGGAGTTTATTCGCCCTGAGAAAAAATTTAATTCTATCAAAAGGTTGCGCAGAACTATAGAGTCGGATATTCTTTACACTAAAAAGGTTTTATGATAGTATTATAAAAGTGAGATCATATATTCCCTGGCTGGGTTTTTTGATTTCCTCCGCCGGAAACTCGGTCAGCGGAGAAAAAATATCAGGAGGTGTAAGTTTCATGCTCACAACTGAAGAAAAACAGGAAATAATTTCTGAGTATCAGCGAGAGGAGGGCGATACTGGATCGCCGGAAGTGCAGATAGCCCTGCTCACCGCCAGGATTAAAGATCTGACGGAACATCTCAAGGATAATAAACTTGATCATTCATCCAGACGGGGATTGATTAAGATGGTAGGCCGGAGAAAGCGACTTCTTCAATATCTTAAAAATAATGATATTGAGCGATATCGAGAATTAATTGAGCAGCTTGGAATAAGGAAATAATTTTTTTGGGGAGCGGGTTTAAAAACCCGCTCTTTCTTATAATTAAGCATTTCTATTTTCCGTATCTGCATAGAAATTTAGACTGAAGAATGAATTATAATGCTAAGAAAAAGAGGTAACAGGGGAGGTACATCTATGGAAGGATTAAATGGAAAAAAGTGGACTATTGACCTGGCCGGTAGTGAATTTTGCTTTGAGACTGGAACTGCAGCTCGCCAGGCCAATGGAGCAGTTATTGCTCGACATGGAGACACTACGATTTTGGTAACCGCAACAATGTCAGAACCGAGAGAAGGGATTGACTATCTACCGCTCATGGTTAATTATGAGGAAAGAGTATATGCCATTGGCAAAATTCCTGGTAGCATAACCAGGAGAGAGGGAAAGCCCCGGGATAAAGCAACGTTATATGCCCGCCTCATCGATCGGCCTTTAAGACCTTTGTTTCCTCAGGCCTTAAGACATGATGTGCAGGTAATAGCCACAGTATTATCAGTGGATGATGACTGTGCTCCTGAGGTTGTAGCGATGAATGGAGCTTCTGCCGCATTGACTATTTCAGATATCCCTTTTGATGGTCCTATAGCAGGAGTTAATGTTGGACTTGATGGGGAAGAGTTTATCCTGAATCCCGATGATGAGCAGTGTGAAGAAAGCCCTCTTGATCTAATGGTTGCCGGCACTGAAAATGAAGTGATGATGGTAGAAGCCACTGCTGAGGAAGTCTCTGAGGAAGTTATGGTTGAGGCAATTGAATTTGCCCGTCAACATATAAGTAAGCTCGTGTCAAAACAGAAGGAAATGAGGAGAAAAATCGGCAAAGATAAAATGGACTTTCAGCCTCCAGAGCTGGACTCTGATCTGGCCGAGAGAGTGAGGGAACTGGCACGTCCGGAGCTTGAAAATGCCGTATTTACCGCCGATAAGCTGGAAAGAGAAGAAAAAATGGATAGAGTTAAGGAATCTGTCCTGGAAAAGTTATCTGGTGAAATAGGTGAGGAGAGATTTGTTGAAAATGAGAATCTTATAAAAGATGAAGTCGATGATACAGCAAAAGAGCTTGTGCGCAGGGAAATTATTGAAAATAACCGCAGGCCCGATGGGAGAAAAAGAGATGAAATCAGACCCATAAGTTCCAGGGTTGGATTTATACCCAAGGTGCATGGCTGCGGAATGTTTAAGAGAGGAGAAACTCAAACTTTAAGCGTTTTAACGCTGGGAGCATCAAGCGATGAGCAGATACTTTTTGGTCTGGGGGAGGAGGAAACCAAGCGTTTTCTCCATCATTACAATTTCCCTCCCTACAGCGTGGGAGAAACCAATCCCCTGCGTGCGCCTGGCAGAAGAGAAATAGGCCACGGGGCTTTAGGAGAAAAAGCTCTTCGTCCAGTCCTGCCAGAAGAGAAGGATTTTCCCTACACTATAAGGCTGGTATCTGAGGTCCTGGAATCCAACGGTTCTACCTCTCAATCCAGTATCTGCAGCAGTTCACTGGCCATGATGGATGGAGGTGTTCCTATATCTTCACCGGTGGCTGGAATAGCCATGGGGCTTATGAAAGAGGATGATGATATAGCAATTTTATCGGATATTCAGGGATTTGAAGATCATCTTGGAGATATGGACTTCAAGGTTGCAGGAACCAGAGAGGGGATAACCGCTCTGCAGATGGACATAAAAATCAAAGGTATTTCTCAGGAAATTATGGCCAGAGCCCTGGAAAAAGCCAGACTGGGCCGTTTACACATTCTGGATAGAATGAGTGAGGTTATCTCCGAGCCCAGAAGCGAACTTTCATCTCATGCTCCCCGCATGATAACAATGAATATAGATCCTGATAAGATTCGCCACGTAATTGGCCCGGGTGGAAAGATGATCAATAAAATAATAGACGAAACGGGAGCACAGGTCGATATCGAGGATGATGGAACAATATATATTCTCTCTGAGGACCAGGAAGGCGGCGAAAAAGCCAGAGAGATGATTGCGGAACTGACCCGTGACGTCAATGTAGGTGAAATTTATTCTGGAAAGGTAAAGAAAATAGTTAACTTCGGTGCCTTTGCAGAAATTGTCCCCGGGCGGGAAGGTCTAATCCACATCTCAGAGCTGGCTGATTATCACGTAGATAAAGTTGAAGATATACTTGAAGTGGGAGACGAGGTGCCTGTAAAGGTAACCGAAATAGACGATCAGGACAGAATAAATCTCTCCCGAATTCAGGCTATGAAAGAAATGAATGAAGAGGAAAAAGAAAAATATATGAATGACTAAATATGGTTTATAATACAGTCAGGAGTTGAAATGGGCTGGTTTTAGCCCATTTAGCTCCTGATTTTCTTTATTTGGTCTATCTTCAAACCGTTGCAAGGAAAAGAAACCATATTTGCTTTAAATTCATGGTTACTCTTTAGGGAAAGCTATGAAGCGAAGTGACACTGGAATTTTTCGAAGCCCGGGTCAGATACATGGCCGAAAACTAAACTTATGCAGAGGGAAAAATTCATGTGAACGGTCCTCAAAGCTTCCAGAATAATATATTAATTGAACCAGTTATGAAACCTCTATTTAATGTTACATACAGGATTATCCAAAAATATATTGAGAGGAAAGGAGCAGAAAATGAAGCTGGGAAAACATGTTTCAATTTCTGGAGGTTTATATAGAGCAATCCACAGGGCTGAGCAAATTGGGTGTAATGCCCTGCAGATGTTCGTTAAAAATCCTCGCGGCTGGAAGGGGAAAAAACTTAACGAGGAAGATTGCAAAAAATTTAAAGAGGAACGTCAGCAGTCGGATATCGATCAGGTTGTTGTGCACTCGACATATTTAATAAATCTGGCCTCACCGAAAAAGGAGCTGTGGAATAAATCAGTTAATGGACTTAAAGATGATTACTCCCGGTCCGTTCGTCTGGGCGCGGATTATCTCGTTTTTCATCCCGGCAGTCACACCGGCGGTGGAGTTGAGGAAGGTATAAAAAATATAGCCAGGGGTATGAAGCGAGTTCTGTCTGAAGTATCAGGTGATACCACTCTTCTTTTGGAAAATGTGGAAGGAAGCGGTACAAAAATTGGCTCCAATTTTGAGGAGCTTCAGGCTATTATCAGCGAAGGTGGATTTAATAAAGAGGTAGGGATTTGTGTCGATACCTGTCATGCTTTTTCCGCGGGATACGACCTGCGTAAAGAGACTGGATTGAAAAAACTTCTGGATGATATTGATACAAATATTGGACTGGAAAAAATGCAGATAATTCACATTAATGACTCTCGATATGAATTGGGCAGCAATAAAGATGAACACGCGCATATCGGAAAAGGGGAAATAGGAAAAGAAGGTATTGCCAGCGTCATCAATCACAGAAGTCTTGAAGAATTACCCTTTATTCTGGAGACTCCCTGGTTCGATGATAGGGATGATGACCCTGATGTGGATACTATAAAGGATTTAAAAACCAGAACCTTTTATACCTGGTAAGTTCCAGAAAATACCCTCCCGGGAGCGGACAACTTATGAATAAAGAGGAAATTCTTGCAGAGGAAGCGGCAGAATATATAGCCCAAAAAATAGATGAAGCTGGAGGCAGTGAAGTTTTTTTTCGTGCTTCCTATAATTTTGAGAATGATATAATTAAAAAAGTTGAGGTGCTTGCCCGGGGGAATCAAAACATGGCACCAGCTATCATAACTCAGTTAAACCCGGGGGATTGTGTCATACATAATCATCCTGCTGGTGATCTTAAGCCTTCCCCGGCAGATATCAGGCTGGCTTCCCGGCTGGGTAACAGAGGGGTGGGTTTTATCATTGTAGATAATTCCGGCAGAGAAAGCTATACTGTCGTCGAGCCGGAAAGTGTGGGTTACCTAAAACCTCTGCCCCGTCAGGAGATCATCGATAAATTAAAAAAAGGCGGAGAGATGGAAGATATTTTACCTAATTTCAGGGAGAGAAGAGAGCAGCTGGAAGTTCTGGACAGAATTATCACTTCCTTTAACGAGGATGAAGAAGTGCTGATTGAAGCAGGCACCGGCACAGGAAAATCCTTTGCCTACCTGCTGCCTGCTCTTTACTGGAATAACATCAATGATCAGTCCGTCATTATATCAACAAATACAATTAACCTGCAGCAGCAGCTGCTGGATAAGGATCTGGTTCAGCTTAAAAAGGTGGTCCCTTTTGATTTCAAATCGACCCTGGTCAAAGGGCGAAGCAATTACGTATGCATGCGCAAATTAAAAAATATTCTTAATAGAGAGGATAGCATAGACGATGAAGAGCTCATAAACGTGGCTAGATATGTAGATAACTGTCGACTTTCATCCGATTATAGCGGAAGCTATAGCGAATTTGATTTTTCCGTATCCGGCAGAGTATGGAGAGATATGCGTTCGGAAAGTGAACTATGCCCGGGGAATCAATGTCCCTTTGTAGATGACTGCTTTTTTCAAAAAGCGCGTCGTGAAATTTTGAAAAGTGATATTATGGTGGTGAATCATCACCTCCTGCTCTCTGATATGATATTAAAAGAGGAGCAGGCTCAAATTTTGCCCACTTTTAACAGACTTGTGATTGATGAAGCTCACAATCTTCCAGAAGCAGCCCATCATCTCAGCGGTCTCAGATTTTATCCTCCAGAGCTTCTCAGGACGCTCAATAGACTGATAAATTCTGGCAATTCTCCTCTTCTGAAATTAAGAAATTTTGATTTTGAGATATCTCAAAAGTTGAGAGATGTAATTTTAAAGAAACTGGATGAAGAATGCTGGCCGAAAATTAAGAGACTTCAGGAGAATGTCAGGCAGTATAATCATGAGCTTTCACAGCTAATGCCTGAAGAAAGCTATAAAAATCGCCTGCAGGATCTGGATCTATCCCGGGAAGCAAAGGAAAGCTGGATGTCTGTGGGAAATAATCTTTTGAATTTATTGAACGGTTTAAGAGACAGTATTTTTGACCTGACAGAAATTCTTTCTGACAATGGAAATGACAGTGATAATCATAGAGATCAAATTCGCCGCGAAGTTTCTGCCACTGCTAATAAGATCAACAATTTCTGTCAGGCTCTTGAACTAAACTTATCACCTGAAACTCGAAATGATGAATATGTATTCTGGCTTGAACGGGAAAATCGTGAAGGCAACGAAGCTTCTATAAGTCAGGAAAATGCGCTCATATGTGTGGATGGTTTTCTTCAGAAAATTCTTTACTCCCGTTTAAATACTATGATTATGACTTCTGCCACGCTGGCGGTAAATGATGATTTTACCTATTTCAAATCCCGTTTGGGAGTAAATAACGCCAGCACTCTGAAAATTGATTCTCCCTTTGATTATTCTTCTCAAACAGATGTATATGCTCCCTCCAGCGTCCCTCCAGTATCTTCGGGGAATTTTGTTAAGGACATTGTTCATCCTCTGGCAGCATTCCTCGGGCAAAATTCAGGTGGCAGCCTCCTCCTTTTCACCTCCTATGAGATGTTAAATGAAACCAGGAGAAGGATAGCTCCTCTGCTAAATAATTCACAGAGAAAAATACTGGTTCAGGGGGAGGCTTCCCGCAGACAAATCTTAAAAAGACTAAAGGCCAGCGGCAGAGCTGTTTTGCTGGGAACTGCAAGCTTCTGGGAAGGGATAGATGTTCCAGGCAGAGCGTTGAGCTCGCTCATAATAATGCGTCTTCCTTTTTCAGTTCCAACGGATCCGCTGGTGGCTGCAAGACAGGAAATGATAGATGAAAGAGGAGAAAGCTCATTCTATGAAGAAGCTCTTCCGCGGGCGGTGTTAAAATTTAAACAGGGATTTGGTAGATTGATCAGATCTCGTTCTGACAGTGGAACAGTATTAATCCTCGATAAAAGAATCATTACTAAATCCTATGGGCAGATTTTCATTGACTCTTTACCAGAAGAAATCGAAGTTAAAGAATGCTGGCCTAAAAATTAAAGATTTGGTTTTTCAATATTCTGTATGTTCATTCAGGGAAAATATAATATTAGGAGCTTTGATTCCGGAAATTTTTATATTCGGATTTTCTCCATAACCACTGGTGAAATTTACGATATATGCCGAAAAGCTATGGTTACTCACGGGAAAAATTTCATTGTGAAAGGACCTGAAATTCTAATAAGATGGAGAGCACCTCATATTTAATAATCTATATGAGCGACGGGGTTAGATTTTCCCATATTTTGTCCTGCATACAGGCAGGAAATAATACATCTGTCAAAGAATATCTATATTAGACCCGGGGCACAATATTACATGGTTTCTGGAAGAGGGGAATAATTATGAGAATGTTTCTTCAAAAGAAACCAAAAATTAAAATTACATATTTTATAGTTTTCACTCTGTTGATTGCTGGTGTTATTCTTACTGTGTCAGCCGGTAAAAATGCAGCTGTCTCTGCTCATTCGTTTCGCTTGATTTATGTGGTGCAGGAGGGAGATACGCTGGTAGATATAGCTAGAGGGTACGAAGCTTCACCAGAAGAAATTAAACTGTGGAATGACATCGACAGCTTTACCGCGCTCCGGGTGGGTGAAGAAATTGAAATACCTCTGTCGGGAGCGGAAAAAAACAGAGACTTTTCCGGAGATTTGACTGAAAGAGAAAAGAATTTTTCTCTTTCCCGGGGTAAAAGCCATTCAGTGCGAATTAATCCCCGTGAGGAAGAGCCTGATATAGAACATATTGGGCCTCAGGACGTAGTAACTTACCACGTTCAGGCAGGGGATACACTTTATGATATATCCCGGCGCTTTAACACCTCAGTTGGGGCGATCAAATCTTTGAATGATATGGATGATTCTATAGTGAGGCGTGGCGAGGAGCTGGATGTGCCTGTTACAGAGCTTACGGAACGGGAGGTTCTTTCCCGTTCTATTACAGATGAAGAATTTGAGCTTCTGGCAAGAATTGTTCATAGTGAGGCCAAAGGAGAGCCTCACCAGGGGCGTATTGCAGTGGGAGCAGTGGTGATAAACAGAGTCATGCATCCCGATTTTCCTGACACTATTGAAGGAGTAATTTATGATAGAGGACAATTTTCACCTGTTGCAGATGGCTCCTATCGCGAACCTCCTTCTCCGGGTTCTCGCCAGGCTGCCCGGGAGGCTTTACAGGGCATGGATCCTACAGGTGGGGCATTATATTTCTACAATCCTGATAAAGCAACCGATGTAGAGTGGACAACCCGCAGAGAAAAAATAGTTACCATAGGAAACCACGTATTTATGAGATGAGGAGTGAAAAAATGAAGATTAAAATTTCAAGAAAAGATAAGTCGCTTCCCTTGCCTCGCTCCCAGCATGGAAAAGAGGATGCAGGGCTTGATATTTTTTCGGCGGAAAATTTGATGCTGAAAGCGGGCGAAAGAGCACCGATAGATACCGGGCTTAAAATAGCTATTCCCCGTGGGTATGCAGGCTTTATTTATCCTAGAAGTGGACTGGCTTTAGAACATGGAGTTACCGTCTTAAATGCTGATGGAGTAATAGATCCCGGCTATAGAGGAGAAATTAAGGTTTTACTGATAAATCATGGAGGGCAGGAATATAAAATTACAAGGGGGGATCGCATAGCTCAGCTTATTGTGCAAAAAGTAATGGATGTCAAATGGGATGAAGTTGAGGATTTATCCGGGACGGAAAGAGGCAAAGGAGGCTTTGGTCATACCGGGCAATAATAATTGAAAGAATGGAGGATGAGAGAGATGAGACATCAAACTATGGAGTTAAAAGAAAATGAGCTGGTGCTTCTTGATCAAAGAAAGCTCCCCAATAAAATTGAATATTTTTCCGCAGATGATTACCGCGAGGTGGCAGAAGCAATCAGAAAGATGGTTGTCAGAGGGGCTCCGGCAATTGGAGCGGCCGGGGCTGCGGGGGTATACCTTGCAGCCAGAGAATATGAAAATTTGAGCGCACAGGAAGCCTACAATCAGGTGGAAAAAGCAGCTCGTGTCCTAAAACAGGCCAGACCAACTGCGGTTAATCTGGCCTGGGCTGTAGACAGAATGATGAAGGTATTGAAGGCAAATAAAAATAAGGACCGAAAGGCTCTTCTCAGAGTTTTAGAAAATGAAGCTCAAAATATCGCCCAGGAAGACGTTGAAACCAATCGACAGATCGGACTTTATGGCCATACAGTAATCTCTGAAAACAGCAAAATTCTCACACACTGCAATACCGGAGCTCTGGCCACGGTTGATTTTGGGACAGCACTGGGGGTCATAAGGGAAGCTTTTCGTCGGAATAAAAATATCCACGTTTATGCCACCGAAACCCGTCCCCGTCTTCAGGGGGCTCGACTTACAGCCTTTGAATTGATGGAAGAAAAGATTCCTGCAACCCTGATTGTTGACAGTGCTGTGGCTCCTCTTCTGAGATCAGGAGAAATTGATACTGTAATAGTGGGAGCTGATAGGATAGCGGCAAATGGAGATACTGCAAACAAAATTGGTACCTATATGATTTCAGAGCTGGCCAGGCTGCACAGTGTGCCTTTTTATGTGGCAGCCCCACGTTCAACTGTGGATTATTCAATTGAGAGTGGAAATAAAATCGAAATAGAACGCAGACCCCGGGATGAGGTGGCCAGCCTTGGAAGGGAGAAAATTGCCCCGGATGGAATTGAAGTTTATAACCCGGCATTTGATGTTACCCCGGCAGAGAATATTACCGGGATAATAACTGAACACGGTATTGTCAATCCTCCCTTTAAAAGCGGCCTGGAAGAGATAAAGGGGCGTTAAAGCATGAGTTTTATTTAATGATTCTTCTCCTATACATCAACTATGCGGGGAAGATAATATTTAAGGAAGGAGAGGGATAATAGTGGCAGTTCGCAAAGAAGGCGAGATTTATGAATGTAATGTCTGCGGAAATAAAGTTGAAGTTCTGAAAGTTGGCGGAGGAGAGCTTGTATGCTGCGGGCAACCTATGCAGAAGCAGTCTGACTAGCTGTAAAAAAGGAGGACAAATATGGAGGATTTGCTGGGGGAAGAAAGAGAATTTATCGATCTCTATCAGGAACATACCGGATTGGTTAAGGAGTGCCTCAACTCATTTGTAAAAGCCATGAAAGAATACATTGATTCAGGTTTGAATGAAAACAGTCGAAAATTCATTGATGAAGTTAACAGGCTGGAATCAGAGGCGGATGATGTTCGCAGGGATATTATAAGATTGCTTATAGATAAAAGATTTTTGCTATCAAATACTCGCAGAGATTTTCTTACCCTCCTTGAGTATACTGATAAAGTGGCGGATTTTTCTGAGGGGACTCTTGATTATCTCATAGTGGAATCCATGGATATTTCCAGAGAGGGCAAAGAAAAACTTTTTAATATCATGGAAATAACCCTGGAGATGTTTTCGCTTCTGGAGGAAGCTATCTCGCAGGTATTTCAGAATTACCAAAAAGCTTTAGATAATGTTGAAGAAATTGAAAAACTTGAGTCAAAGGTCGATGGACTTGAGAGGGAACTTATTGAGCGGCTTGCAGCCAGAGATGACCTCTCACCGGGCTCTAAAGCCCTTTACCGGGATTTTCTGGTTATGCTTGCAGATCTCTCCGATATTATTGAAAATGCAGGTGACGAAATAGAAGTCATAGTGGCATTAAGACGTCTTTAAGAGGTTTCAACAAAGGAGGTAGTCAGGCTGTGCAGACTGATCGTTACGTAATGGCCATAGACCAGGGAACTACGAGCACCAGAGCAATGATATTTAACCGGGAAGGAGAGATTATTGGGGCAGCTCAGGAGGAATTTGAGCAGATTTATCCCCGCCCGGGATGGGTTGAGCACGATCCTGAAGATATCTGGGCTTCCACGAAGTCGGTAATGTCAGACTCCATGCAGGATGCAGGCATCAGACCGGAAAAAATTTCGGCTCTGGGCATTACCAACCAGAGGGAGACGACCATAATCTGGGACGAGAGGACCGGAGAGCCAATTTTTAATGCTGTCGTATGGCAGTGCCGGCGAACAACGGAAATATGTTCGGAACTGAAATCTAAGGGTCTGGAAGAAAAATTTCAGAAGAAAACAGGTCTTTTACTCGATCCCTATTTTTCGGGAAGCAAAATTAAATGGATACTTGAAAATGTTGGAGATGCTTCAGATAAAGCGGCAGCCGGACACCTGAGGTTTGGGACAGTTGATAGCTGGCTGATCTGGAAATTAAGTGGGGGTAGCGATCATGTGACTGACTATACCAATGCCGCCAGAACTCTAATTTTTAATATCCATGATCTTGACTGGGATGAGGAACTGCTTGAGATACTGAATATTCCCAGGTCAATGCTGCCGGAAGTTTGTTCCAGCAGCGAAATTGTAGCCCGTACTGCCCCACAGAATTTTTTCGGCTGTGAAAAACCCATTGCAGGTATCGCCGGCGATCAACATGCGGCCACATTTGCCCAGGCCTGTTTTGATAGGGGAATGATAAAGTCGACCTATGGCACAGGGGCCTTCATGCTTATGAATACCGGGACAGAACCCTATATATCTGAAAATGGTCTTTTAACCACCATTGGCTGGGGAAGAGAAGGGGAAATAACCTACTGTCTTGAGGGCAGCATTTTTAATGCTGGTTCGGCCATACAGTGGCTGAGTCAGGAGCTGGAATTGCTGAGCGATCCGGCTGATTCTGCTTACTTTGCTCAAAAAGTTGAAGATACGGACGGAGTTTATGTCATACCCGCTTTCACCGGTCTTGGAGCTCCTCACTGGGAACCAAAAGCCAGAGGAATGATGGTTGGGGTTACCAGGGGAACAACCCGCAATCACGTTATAAGAGCCACTCTTGAAGCTATAGTTTATCAGAGCTACGACCTGTTAAGAGCGATGGAGGAAGATACAGGCATTACCCTGAAGGAAATAAGGGTAGATGGAGGGGCAGCAGGCAACAATTTTCTGCTTCAGTTTCTGGCAGATATTTCTAGAGAAAAGGTTCAGCGCCCAACAAATACTGAAACCACTGCAGCAGGTGCTGCATATCTGGCCGGGCTGGCCGTGGATTACTGGCAGGATCTTGAGGAGATAGCCGATCTCAGAAAAGCAGAAAGGGAATTTTCACCTCGAATTTCAGAGGATAAGAAAAATGAGCTTCTGGATGGATGGCGAAGAGCGGTTGATTCTGCTCTTCACTGGGCAGAATAAATAATTGGCATCGTATATGAAACATTTGAAATTTCAGGTGATTTTTGATAGAGTTCTCAGACGATATCTATCAACTGATGACAGGAAGAAGCCAAACTATGTTATCCTGTTTAAATCAATCATTTTATTTTTGGGAGGTTGGCATGTTGGATTATTTTGAGCGAAGCCGCATTAAAGATATTGTAGATATGGAGATTGAAGATCCCGGGGACGTCCTTGTTATGGGCTGGGTAAAAACCCTCAGGGAGACAAAAAATATTGCCTTTCTTGAGATCAATGATGGCAGCACAGTTAAAAACCTGCAGATTATTATTCTCTCGCCGGATGAGTTTCCCATTGAGAAATTAAACACCGGAGCAAGTGTAAGAGTTAAAGGATATGTGGAGGAGGTTGAAGGCAGGGAACAGTCAGTGGAAATGAAGGCTGAAGAGCTGAAAATAGTTGGTGAGGCTCCTGAAGATTATCCTCTACAGAAAAAAGAGCATACCTATGAGTTTTTAAGGGAGATAGCTCATCTTCGCCCGAGGACAAATACCTTCGGAGTTGTGAACAGGTTTCGCAGCAGGATGTCCATGGCCGTGCATAAATTTTTTCAGGAGCGAGGTTTCCACTATATCCACTCCCCCATAATCACCACCAGCGATGCAGAGGGCGCCGGAGAAATGTTTAGAATTAGCACTCTGGATCTTGATGATCTCCCCCGTACGGAAGACGGGGATGTGGACTTTTCTGAAGATTTTTTTGGGCAAAAGGCAGGCTTAACCGTAAGCGGCCAGCTGGAAGCTGAACTTCTGGCCTGTGCCCTGGGAGATGTATATACATTTGGCCCCACATTTCGCGCTGAAAATTCCAATACTTCCCGACATGCTTCTGAGTTTTGGATGATTGAGCCTGAGATGGCTTTTTGTGAACTGGACGAAATGCTTGTATTAATTGAAAAATTTATTAAATATTTGTTTGATTTTGCTCTCAATGAGACTGAAGAGGAAATGGACTTTTTTGCTGAGTGGGTAAAAGAGGACCGCCGTGAGATGCTGATGAATATTAAAGAGGCAAATTTTGGTCATATAACATATACTGAAGCTGTAGATATTCTTGAATCTTCCGATGAAGATTTTGAATACCCTGTCGAATGGGGGGTTGACTTAAAAACTGAGCATGAAAGGTATCTCACAGAAAATTACTTTGAGAAACCTCTCATGGTAACTGATTATCCCGCTGAGATTAAGCCGTTTTACATGAAAGTTAATGCCGGTGAAGAGAGGAATACTGTTAGAGCTGTGGATTGTCTGGTGCCTGAGGTTGGAGAAATTATTGGAGGCAGTCAGCGCGAAGAGAGATATGATGTGCTAAAACAGAGGATGAAAGCGGAAAATTTGGATATGGAAAATTATCATGGATTTATGGAAATTAGAAAGTATGGAACTGTGCCACACTCGGGTTTTGGACTCGGTTTTGAAAGGCTGCTGATGTATATTTCGGGAATGGAAAATATTAGAGATATAATCCCTTTTCCCCGCACTCCGGGCACTGCAAGATAGGGGAATATCTGGTCGGATTGTATTGATGCAGTTTGATAACCTCTGAATATTTAATCCGGAGGGTGAGCAATTAATGAATATAAAAAAAATCAGGGAATCAGTCCAATCCTGCCGCAGCGATATTATAGCAGATGCAAAGAAACTGATTTCTTATCCCAGCACAGAAGGAGAGGAAAAACCGGGCAGGCCTTTTGGGGAGAAAGTTAACGCCTGTCTGGAGGAGACACTTCAAATAGCTGATAAATTGGGGCTAAAAAGTGAAAATATTGATGGTTATGCCGGTACAGTTGAACTGGGAAATGGAGAGGATATCCTTGGCATACTATGTCATCTTGATGTTGTCCCGGCCGGTGAAGACTGGAATTATCCTCCTTTCACCGGAGTGATAGAGGATGGAAAATTGTACGGGCGTGGCGCTCTTGACAATAAAGGTCCTGCTGTTGGAGCGATGTATGCCATGAAAATAGTGAAAGAGCTTGGCATTGAGCTGAATAAAAGAGTGAGATTAATACTGGGAACAAATGAAGAAAGCGGTTTTGGTGGTATAAATTATTACAGTGAAAATGAAGAGGTTCCTGACCTGGCTTTTAGCCCCGATGCAGTTTTTCCCGTGATTCATGCTGAAAAGGGAATTGTTGTTTTTAACCTTGTATCTCACTTTTCAGCTGCAGCAGGTAGCGAAAATAATAACGAAAATGTTAAAAATAGGGTCGAAATAATTGAGCTGGAAGGAGGCACCGCCCCCAATATGGTGCCCGATCGCTGCCGGGCGAAGCTGCGGGGGGATGAAGAACTGCTTTCCCGTCAAATAGAAAAATATGTCAATAATAAAGGAATTAAATTTAAGCTCGATGAAGGTGATCACTTTTTGCATTTGACCTGTCATGGTGTATCTGCTCACGGCAGCAAACCCCGGGATGGAAAGAATGCTATTTCACATCTGATTCAATTTTTGGGAGAGCTGAATATTAAAGAAAATGCACTGAGCAGGTTCTGTCACAATTACCGCAGATTGATTGGACTTGATTATCATGGAAAAAAAATGGGTTGTGACCGCAGTGATGACATTTCCGGCCGGCTGGTCTTTAATGTCGGACAGATCAAGGCTGATTTAGAAAAGGCCAGAGTTACGGTAAATATTAGATATCCCGTTGAAAGCGATATGGAAAAAATATATGATGATATATCAAAGGCCATTGATAACCCTGGCTGGAAGCTTGAAAAACAGCAGCATAAGAAACCCCTCTTTTTGGAGAAGGATGATCCACTCGTTAGTTCGCTTATGGAAGTTTACTCCCAGGTAACGGGTGAGTCTGCCGAACCTCTGGCAATTGGTGGAGGCACCTATGCAAGAGCTGTTCCAAAAGCGGTGGCATTTGGACCTCTTTTTCCTGGGGAGCCGGAACTTGCCCATCAAAAGGATGAATATATTGAAATAGACTCACTTTTAGAAAATATAGTAATTTACGCCGGAGCAATTATAGCTCTGGCCTCATCTGAAGATCTGAAATGAGGAGAAGTGGTTCTTTTTGCTTAAGCTTAAAATTTCTTATGCTAAACTGTTAAAAAGAATAGCGGTCTTTATGCTGATTGTGCTGGCATTAAAGGTGTTTATTTTTCATCTTACTCCTTTCTTCCTGGCCTTTCTGGCAGCAATGATCATGGAAAAACCGGTGAATATTCTTTCCAGATACATGCCCAGGCTGATTGCGGTTTTTATTGCTCTTTCCATATTTCTTTTGATCGTTGCCGGCATTATTATTTTGCTGGTCTCCAATATTATTTCCGAAATGATAGAGCTTGCCCGTTTTTTGCCCGAATACTGGGAGATTATTTCCGAACAGATTGAGAGCCTTGTAGCCCAGCAGGAAGAATTTTTTGAAGTGATTCCCGATGAGGTGGCTTCTTTAATTGAACAAAATTTTTATATGATATATCAGCGAGGTGAAAGGCTTCTTTCGCAGACGGTTAATAGATTTTTGGGTTTCACCTTTAACATTCCTGCCATAGTTATATTTATAATTTTTACGATCTTTTCTACTTTCTTTATAAGCAGAGATAAAGAAGATCTCTTTAAAGCCATATCCAGCAGAGTTGATATCTCCGACCAAAATAAACTTAAAATGATTAAAGATTTTTCCACCTATGTGCGGGTTCAGCTTCTTATAATAACTCATACCACCATCTGGGTGGCGGTAGTTTTATCTTTGATGGATTTTCCCTATGCAATAATTCTGGCAATAGCGGCAGGAGTTCTCGACCTTATACCGGTGGTTGGACCGGGTGGGATTTTGATCCCTCTCAGTCTCCTGCATATATTCATAAATCCTCTCTATACTATTATTTTGCTGGCTGTTTATCTTATTGTCACAAGCTTTCGTCCATTTCTCGAGTCAAATATGCTGGCCCGAAGCATTGGTGTGCATCCGCTGATACTGCTTTTGGGACTTTATGTTGGCCTGACCGTAATGGGTTTTCAGGGAATTATACTGGCGCCGCTGTCCATAATAATCTTTAAGGTTCTGCTTGTGGCAGATGTGGGAATATAGCGTAAAAAGGAGAAAAATTTCCCCTGGATTTTGTGTCTTGCCCGGACATCGGCCAGATGTAAAGTAAACGGTGTTTGAAATTTTAATTAATTTTAATCTCAAGGCAGGAAATTACCGGATGATGAAGAATAATTTATTATGAAATGGTTTACATGGCAGTATATGCTGGAAAGACATGGCTATGTAACTTTTTTGTCGGAAGCTATGAGGCGAATTGATACTCGAAATATTTCGAAGGCCGCGGCAGGTCCATGGCTAAAAAATGTCTCCACGGCTCAGGATTTGCCGGGCTGCGAGAAAGCTCCAGGATGAGCTTTTGCGGCTTTTGCGAAGGAAAACCTTTTTTGGATCGATAACATAACTCAAGCAGAGGAAAAATTTAATGGTTTTACAGCCAAAAGTCATTATACCTAAATCAGTTTGAAATTATTTTTGGCATGCTGGTAATCGTAACTTCGTAATTTTTAGTATTTCATTTTTATGCATTCATTTTATTGTAAGAGTCTAATAGTTTTCAGAAATAAGCATTATGGAAGTGCATTTAAATAAAATCTTATAACTGATGTGGAGAAGAATCATTTATTTTGGCTTTTTTACTCTAATAATATATCAAAGGAGGCAAAAATCAGTATGAGAAAGCTTCTCGTTTTTATGATGGCAGCAGCTCTGGTCTTTGGTATGTCAGCTGGCATGGTTCAGGCTGACGAAGCCGAGGTTGAGCTGACCATCGCTGGAGGTGCTGTTGGAGCCGAACTGGAGGCAACTGAAAAAGCAGCCGAAATGTATGAGGAAATGCATCCGGAAGTAGAAGTAACTGTATATGACACTCCGGATGAGACTGATGAGCGCAGAAGCCTCTATCTGCAGTATTTTGAGGCGGAAAGCTCGGAGGTTGATGTCTATCAGATCGACGTAATGTGGCCTGGAGATATGGCTGAACACTTCATTGACCTCTATGAACACGGAGCAGAGGATTACGTCGACGATCATATTCAGGGTATTGTGGACAATAATACCACCGCTGCGGGTGAGCTTGTGGCCATGCCCTGGTTTGTTGATGCGGGTATAATGTATTACAGGGTGGATCTTCTCGAGAAGTACGATCTTGATGTGCCCGAAACCTGGGGAGAACTGGAAGAAAAGGCACGGATAATCCAGGAAGGAGAAAGAGAAGAAAACCCCGATTTCCATGGTTTTGTCTGGCAGGGAGATGCCTATGAAGGCCTTACCTGCAATGTTCTTGAATGGTTTGCCTCCAACGACGGCGGCAACTTTGTCTCTCACGACGAAGAGGTAACGGTGCTCAATG
>CAZVZM010000011.1:4736-46758 GCA_964630835.1 uncultured Halanaerobiaceae bacterium | reverse complement strand
CAGCCAATGCATTCTTCGGTTATATATATCTCAGTAACCCTTTCTCCGTGAAATTCTATCGTGTCTTTGGGGCATTTTTCTGCACATAGACCGCAATTTATACACTCTTCGTAGTCCAGTACTGCCAGATTATCCTCCATTTCAATAGCTGAGATCGGACATACCTTCACACACTGCTGACAGGCAATACATCCCACATCACATATTCTGTTAACCGTGCCTCCCGGGTCGTGAGAGCGACATCGTATATGATTTTCGCCGCCTCCAGGAGCTAAAACAAACAGATCCTGAGGGCACTCTTTCACACAATTATTACAGGCGGTACAGGCTTCTTCATCAACAACGGGAAGACCATTCTCGCCCATTTTTAGAGCATCAAACTGGCACACCTCCACACAGTCACCAAATCCGAGGCAGCCATATGAGCAGTCTTTGGCAATTAAGTCGATTTCTCCAGCTGCAACACAGCTGTTTATCCCCTCATATGTGGCGCCGCTGGTGGTCTCTTCCTCTCCGCCCTGACATAGAAGCTGAGCTACAAGCTCTTCTGAAGAACCCGCCTCCTTGCCCAAAATATCAGCAATTTCTTCGGCTACATCACTACCTCCCACCGGGCAGCCATCGACTGGAGCTTCTTCCTCAACTACCGCTTCTGCGAAGGCATCACAGCCCGCATATCCACAGGCACCGCAGTTTGCTCCAGGGAGGCACTCATTTACTTCATCAACCCGGGGATCTGTTTCAACTTCAAGGGTCCTGGAAGCAATGCCAAGGCCTGCAGCCAGTACTGCAGCTATCGCTCCCATGCTTATAACTGCATATATAAAAAGAGATTCCATGCTCTATAACCTCCCAGATTTTAAACTGTAATCATTCCGGCAAATCCCATAAATGCAAGAGCCATTATTCCGGCCAGTATCAGCGTTATAGGTACTCCCTCAAGACTTCTGGGAACATCTTCAAACTCCAGCTGTTCACGCAGACCGGCTATTAAAACTATGGCGAGGGTAAAACCCACACCAGCTCCAAAACCAAATACTACGCTCTCTATGAAGTTGTAGCCTTCAAGAGGTATCATGAGAGCCATGCCCATGATGGCGCAGTTTGTTGTGATAAGAGGAAGATAAATTCCCAGAGCCTTGTATAGAACCGGGCTGGCATATCGAATAAAAATCTCCACCAGCTGCACAAGTGAGGCAATAACGATAATAAAAGCCATATATCTCAGGAAAACCAGATCTAAAGCTTCCAGTATGTAGGTATTAATAAAATAGGCAATAAAAGAAGTCATGGTCATTACAAAGGTAGCTGCAAGTCCCATACTGAAAGCCGTATCCACATATCTTGAAACACCCAGAAAAGGACAGATACCCAAAAATCTTATGAGAACAAAATTATTGACAAAAACAGTGGCAATAAACAGTAAAACAAGAAATTCAAAATCAATCATCGCCGGACCCCACCTTTCTATCGATGATATTTATGACGCCGACCATAACACCCAGAGTCAAAAATGCACCGCTGGGCAGTATCATCACTATCATCTCCGGATACTCAGCTCCAAACAAATCTATACCAAAGAATGTTCCCATCCCCAAAACCTCTCTAATTGTACTCAGAGCGACCAGCATCCAGGTAAAGCCCACTCCCATACCTACAGCATCAAAGATTGCTCGATGAGTGGGGTTTTTGGAAGCAAAGGCTTCCTGCCTTCCTAGAATAAGACAGTTGACCACAATCAGCGGAATAAAGAGGGCAAGCTGATCTGAAATAGCGGGGAAGAAGGCAGCCACGAAGTAATCGGTAAAAGTCACAAATGTCACTATAACCAGAATGAAGCTGGGAATGCGCACATCGTTTGGAATGAAATTTTTAATGATAGAAATCACTATCTCAGAAGAGATAAGGACAAAACTTGTGGCCAATCCCATAGCCAGCCCATTTTCCACTGTATTGGTCACAGCCAGAACGGGACAGAGGCCAATAATAAGCTTGAATATCGGATTTTCCGCCCAGAGACCGTTTCGGAATATTGCCAGCAAATCCTTCATCAGCTGCCACCTCCATAGTGCTCAAGGGCAATAACTCCGGCTTCCATAACTATTTCTTTGACTGTTTCTGCCGAAATGGTTGCCCCGGCTATGTTTTCCACTTCATATGGCTCCTCAGGGGGATGATCAACAAGTTCATAATCATCGATAGGCTTGTTCTCAAAATTTTCTTTAAAACGTTCCTCAGTAATTCTGGCTCCCAGTCCGGGAGTTTCTTCATGATTTAGCACTGAAATATAAATTATTTTTTCCTGAGCCGGATCTACTCCGACCATCACCTCTATCATTCCCTGGTAACCGCCCATTTCAACGGTCAGAGCCACTCCAACCTTATGATCCGCTTCATCGTAACCTACATAAAAAGTTTGATCATCTATAACTTCTTCCTCGTAAGTTACCGCATCCGGCAGAGCTGTCATAATAGCCTCTTCTCTGGCCCGGGCTTCATGTTCGAGAATATAGGGGTTTGTCCAGGAAAAAACAAAGGCCAGAAAGAGCGCTCCAACAGCACCTATCACCGTAAGAGTCAAAATAAGTTTAAAAACAGAAGCTCTTTCTTCCTCAGCCATTATTTCACCTCGCCCAGACTTCGTGGTCTTGTATAACGGTTAAGCAGAGGGACTGTCATATTCATAAGAAGAATCGCATACATAACTCCCTCTTCATAACCGCCCCAGACTCGAATTAAAACGACAAGCAGGCCCGCACCGATGCCAAAAATCCATCGCCCCAGGGGAGTTACTGGAGAGGTCACCATGTCAGTGGCCATGTAAAAAGCCCCCAGTATAAGGCTGCCTGCAAGGAAATGAAAAATGGGATCATGTCCCAGTATAAATGTGAATATAACAACGACTCCAATCATGCCGACAGGAATTCGCCAGTTTAAAATGCCTCTGTAAATCAGAAAAGCCGCTCCCAAAAGCAGCAAAAAAGCTGAGGTCTCACCCAGCGAACCTGCCACGTTACCCATAAAGAGATCCCAGTAATCCGTCACCACTCCGTCTCCGTAAAGAGCCAGTGGAGTGGCAGTGGTCTCACCGTCTATTGTCCAGGTAGTCATCATGACCGGATAGGAGGCGGTCAAAAATGCCCTCCCCACTAAAGCCGGATTGAAAGGATTGCTGCCCAGACCACCAAAAACCTGCTTGCCCAGTGTTATACCTACGACCGCACCTATAGCCACCGCCCAGAGTGGCAGAGAAGGAGGGAGAGTTAAGGCAAGCAACAAACCGGTCAGCACCGCACTTCCATCAGCAAGGGCT
This sequence comes from uncultured Halanaerobiaceae bacterium, assembly GCA_964630835.1. Classification (GTDB taxonomy): domain Bacteria; phylum Bacillota; class Halanaerobiia; order Halanaerobiales; family Halarsenatibacteraceae; genus Halarsenatibacter. Next base: position 43,445 of record CAZVZM010000011.1, on the reverse strand, counting down.
ATTTCCTTACCTCTCAATCGAAGAAATACATATTCACTGGCACAGCAAAAAACTATGCTCACTCCTATTATCGCCAGAGCTCGCAGGCCAAAAAAGTATACAGATCCGGCTGCTGCAGGAAGCAGAGCCAGGACAACTGCCCACATTATCTTTGTAACCGAACTATCCTCTCTAACATGCGGGGACGAAGAAATTACAAGTTCTTCCGACTGCATATACCATATCCTCCTTATTCTGACTCCGAATTTTGCTGCTCATTGAGTTTTGTTTTCCCGAGTCTGATATAATGCACCAGCGGCCGCTGTGATGGGCAGATATATGAACAGGAACCGCATTCAATACAGTTAATCACCTTATATTCTTCCAGCTTTTCGAGTTTTTCTTTGCGGGCAAATTTTTCCAGATCGGTGGGCATCAGGTCACAGGGACAGACATCCACACATTTTGCACATTTGATACAGGGATCAGGGTCATATTTTTCCACTTCATCTTTTTTTAGAAGCAAAATTCCGCTTGTCCCTTTTACCACCGGCACTTCAGCAGAAGGCTGCGCTCTGCCCAGCATTGGACCTCCAGCCACAATCTTTCCCAGCTCTCCGGAAGTGCCCCCGGCTTCCTCTATAACTTCACTAAAAAGCGTGCCCAGAGGCACAATATAATTAGCGGGTTCTGCAGCTGCATGCCCGGTAACAGTAAGAGGCCTATCAATCATCGGTCTACCCTCATCAACAGCTGAATGAACTGCCGCCGCTGTTGCTACATTATTCACAATAACCCCCACATCAAGAGGGAGGCCTCCTACAGGCACTTCGCGATCCAGAAGAGTTTTTATTAAAACTGTTTCTCCCCCCTGAGGATATTGGGCGGGGAGCACTTCTACCTCTATGTTCTTCTCACCAGACACGGTTTCTTTCATCTTACTTATGGCATCCGGCTTATTCTCTTCGATGGCTATCGTACCGTTTTCTACATCTACGGCCTTCATGAGAAGTTTAAAGCCGCGAAGAACCTGATGACTTTTTTCCACCATGATGCGATGATCAATAGTCAGGTATGGCTCACATTCCGCTCCATTTAAAATAAAGTGATCAATTTCTTTATCCTCAGGGACAGAGAGTTTGACATGGGTGGGAAACATAGCGCCCCCCATCCCTGATATACCGGCTTCCCTGACCAGATCCCTTATCTCCTGTGCAGTAATTTTCTTTTTATCTTCTGACCATTGATCAAGCCGTTTTAATTCCTGATCATCTCCTGCAGATATCCTGACTGCATCTTTCTTTCCACCACCGGGAACCAAAATTTTTTCTATTCCCTTTACCGTACCTCCGATTGAAGCATGTACTGGAGCTGACACAAAGGCTTCACTGTCGGCCAGCTTCTCCCCTCTTTTTACCTCATCCCCCTTTTCAACAATCGGATCCAGAGGAGCACCAATATGCTGCTGAAGGGGAATAAAAACTTCTGAAGGTGTGGGGAAATCCTCTATTTCCTTGCTGGAGCTAAACCGCTTTTTTTCAGGCGGATGCACACCCTTCATGCTTAAAATTCCTGCCATATCTTTCACCCCTCAATTTTCTGCTCTAGTTCCTGGTAAATTTAAATTTACAGCTACTGAGCTGTCACGAAAACTTCATAACCTTCATCCTGCAGTATTTCCGCTTTTTGCTCCGCTTCCTCTCTTGTATCACCACCCGAAACTTTCACTCTATAAGGTTCACTGCCCGATACAAAAGCAGGAAACCCTTCATTTACCAGCTGAGCTGCTCTCTCCTCGGCATTTTCTTCGTATCCAAAAGCTCCCACCTGTATCAGGTAATCGGCATCTCTATCGACTTCGGGAATGTCATCCTGTTCTTCAGCCATCTCCTCTTCATCCGGGACTGCTTCTTCAATATCCTGCTCGGGTTCCTCCTCAATTTCTTCATCCTCCAAAACTTCAGCTGTCTCCTCCACTGAAACTTCCTCTGCTGGCTCATCTTCTGAAGGAGCAGTTTCCTGCACTTCCTCCTCCATACGAGAGGCAAAAAACGCATTGCCCAGCCTAAAACCCGCATAAACGGCTGTAAGAGAAAGGATAATTACAATTACGATAAATGTTAAAGAACCTCTCTGATTGTGTATGGGGAGTTTTCTCATAAAGATCCCCTCCAGTTATACCGAAAGATCGTTATTTTTTAGGGCTTTTTTAATATCAATCACGCTGTAAAGCGACCCGGTAATACATATCAATTCCCTATCTCTCTGACTTTTTACCAGGCGATCGACGGTTCTTTTTAGATTATCCCGACTAAATTCATCAACTTCGCTCTTTATATCTTTATCCACCTGTGAAGGGATAAGGGCTCTGGGAGAGGAATTATGGGAAAAAATTATCTTCACCTCACCGTGAATATTTTCGAGTTCATCCAGCATTTCCTTTAACTTTTTTCCCTGAAGCACCGCCAGAACGATGTAAAATACCTCTATATCTCTAAATTCTCTGTTCAAATATTCACGCAGATATTTCATGCCTGCTGGAGTATGACTTCCATCTACTAAAAATGGAGGTTTTTCTCTCACAATCTCCAGGCGTCCCGGCCAGACTACCTCAGCCAGTCCTTCTCTGATATCCCGGGGAGAAACGGAAAATGAATTATCGAGAACATCAACAGTGGTACAGGCAGTGGCAGCGTTCTTTAACTGATGCTCACCAAGCAGGTTGAGTTTTATTTTATATTTATTTTCCCGTCGCTGCAGAGTAAATATCTGCCCGGATTTTTTTTCCTCCCAGTCTTTCACCTCAAAATATTCTCCACTAAAAAACAGGGGAACACCAGCTTCACTCGATATTTCGGCAATTTTTTCACAGGGCTCTTTTTTTTTCTCTCCACAAATTGCAGTTGATCCAGGCTTTATTATTCCCGCCTTTTCCGCAGCTATTTCTGCCAGAGTATCGCCCAGATAATCTGTATGTTCCAGATCTATGCTGGTGATTACACAGGCCCGGGGATGCTTTATCACATTTGTGGCGTCATACCTTCCTCCCAGCCCTGTTTCCAGGAGCACAATATCGGGCTCCTTTTTTGAGAAATAGAACAGAGCAGCAGCGGTGACCACTTCAAAAAAAGTGGGTTCTATTTTTTTTTGTGCATTATTCCCGTCGGCCAGTATCCCCCTGATTTTAAGAGCCAGTTCTTTTAGTTCTTTGCGTGAAATGTTCCGGCCATTTAAAGTTATCCTTTCCTCAAACTCCTCTAAATGCGGGGATATATAGCGGCCAACCGAAAATCCAGCCTTCATGTAAATGCTCTCCAGCATGGCAATAGTCGAACCCTTACCATTGCTTCCAGCTACGTGAATGAAATTTAGATTATTTTCGCTATAATTTAGTTCTTCCAGCAGAAACTTAACTCGACCCAGCCCGGGTTTAAAGCCATCTTCGCTGCCAAATAGAGGAAAAGAATTAAAGAACGATACTGGATCAAACTTTTCCATTATTCTCATCCTTATTATATTTATAGGTTATCAATTACCTGTCAATCCAGGAAGGTCTGAATCTCCAGCATGTTTCCTTCTGGATCTCTGGCAAAGAAATTATATATTTTAAACTCCTCGGTGTCAGATGGCTCACTCTCAAGAACAATATCGGCCTCTACAAAATTTTCGTATACAACATCCACTTCACTTCTGTTCTCACAAAGAAGTGTTATCAGGGGAGCTTTTTCATCCCGGGGCGCCTCTTCTAAATGATTACAAAAGCCGAGATAATCGCCGCCGGGGAGATTATATATCAAGCAGCTGCCCTGATCCTTAAACAGAGAAAGATCAAGAAAATCACCGTAAAAGCTCCTGATAACTTCAAGATCTTCACATCCCAGAAATATTATTCCTCCGTGAAACTTCATATTTAACCCTCCCGGGAAAACTTCAATTCTATTTTATCCCCCTGGCTAATACTGCAATCAAAATCTTTTTCCTCTCCGTTTATCAGCAGCGTCACCTCCTCTTTCATGCGGGGGGAAAGACCATAATTGATATATTCCAGAACATGATCGACAGTAATTTCCCCAGAGATTAGTTTTACTTCGTCTCCCTCTTCCAGTCTGTAATCACCTGAAACCTCAGTCCCATTAACCTCAATCCTGTTAATATTTCCTGGAACTTCCAGCTCATTGCCATTAAAATTAAATGATACGCCGCTTCCATGATCAATGATTTTTTCCAGCAGATCCCCTGCTGTCTCAATCGGACCTGATCTATCCAGAGATAACTTCTGGCCCTGGACAAGCTGCTTTTGCAGGGATACAGGCTCTTTACCATCAGTAACTGCAATATTGCTCCGCGGAAGATATTGCTTTTCACCATCGATACTTACTTCGATAAACTCATTTTTCTGCTCATTTAGATCTATCTCGAGAATTTTATCCAGAGCATCTCCCACAGTATTAAGAGGCTTATATTCTATATCCATGCCATCTTTAAGTTTTTCTTCTGGATCTATTCTTCTTCCGTTAGCTTTTAGCAGGGGCACTAACTCCAAAATTTCTCCCTCAAAATTTATTTCAATCTCCTCACCGGGATTTTCCGGTAATACATCTGCTATCTTTGCCTCTGCATCCTCTCCCCTTTCACCGGGTTCAAATTCTATAATATCTCCATCATTAACCTCTTTCTCCAGTTCAACTTCTTCTCCATTTAATTTAACAGTTCCCGGTTTTCCCAGGCTCCCAGGAATAGATCTCACCTCTCCGTTGAGGGAATAAGTTATCCCTCGACCGGGACTGGGACTTAAAGATTCCAGATCTACATCAGCTTGAAGCAGCGCATCTTTAACTCCGGGCTTCTGAAGAGAAAAAAGGCTCACCGTGCTGTTATTGACCTCCACCTGTAAAAATACTGCCTCTTCCCTCCTGCGATCGGCGCTGACCGCAATACCAAGAGGAGTGATCATCTGAGCACCGGAGAGAGTATCTATCTCACCCTTCACCTCTTCCACATCATTCACATCTCTTATACCAACTCTATCCTCATTAAGTTCAAGATAGGATGAAAGCTTTTCTGTAAAACCGGGAGTAAGGCTGCCGCCCCCAATACAAATGACCGCTCTGGGAGGATTTTGATTTAATCTCAATATTTCTTCAGCAATCAAACCTGCCATTTCGGAAACACTGTCCTCTATAACAGCAAGCACCTCATCGGCAGAAATTTTCACTGCATTGCTCAGTGCATCTTTTACTTCAAAATTATCCTCTTCCCTCAAAGAACACTTAATTTTTTCAGCTGTATAATAATCTATTAAAAATTCCTCAGCTATAGTCTCAGTAATCTCATCTCCCGCCACGGGAACCATCCCATATCCTACCATGCTACCCCCGCGTGTAATAGCAATATCAGCTGTCCCGGCACCAATATCAACCAGCGCCAGGTTGAAATTATACATGCTGGGAGGAACCACTACCTCAGAAGCAGCTATCGGTTCAAGGGTTAATCCCATGACCTCAAGATCAATATTATTTAAAACTGAAAGGAGAGAATCTACGACTATGCGGGGTAAAAATGTAGCTATAATATCTGCAGAGATCTTTCTTCCCTGCTGGTGCAAAATTTCAGTGAGAAATATGTCATCCACCCTATATTCTCGAACGGTATGCCCTACAAAATGATAATCCATATCCTCATCTCCGGAAGCATCTCTCTGCAGAGTATCCCGGGCTTTCTGAATTGCAGAGTATTCCAGGGCCTGAACATCCTCAGATGTTATTTTTCTGCGAGTGGAAAATTCAATCTCTCTGGTGCATTCCACAGTTTCTAAAGCCCTGCCGGCCGCTGCTACGGCTGCTTCATCTATTTTAATACCGTTTTTATCCTCAAGAGAAGAAATAATGTTATCTGCCATATCTGTAACACTTGAGACATCATGAATCTGACCATCAAACATAGCTCTATCTTCATGGGTAAGGACTTCAGAATCTTTTACATGGTATTCACCATTTTCATCGCTCAACAGCAGACCAACCACTGTTCTTGTGCCAATATCGAGGGCAAAAATATCAAAATTTTCCTCGGCCATGCTCGAACACCTCATTTTTTTATAGGTTCTCCCTGAGCTTTCACTCAGCCCGGCCCACCAAGATGAGTAATCAAACATTAAATTCTAATCGTGCTTATCTTAACATATTAATTCTATACTCTCAAACATTTTCCTGCCTGCAAATTAAAAGGTCCCGGAAAATTGGACCGCAAAGTCAAAATTATATTTCCAGCCCCGACAGCCGTTACTTAAAGCTGACTTTCTATATCCCGGGCAATTTCCGCGGCATCAAATCCAAAATAATTTCCGGCCTCTTCTCCTGGAGCGCTGAGACCAAATTCCTCAACGGAAAAAACGAGATCTCCGGAACCTATGAACTCATACCACCCCTGACTCACTCCTGCTTCCATAACAACCCTGATTGCAGAGCCGGGTTCGAGCAGGCTACCTTTCTCTTCCAGGGTTTGAGAAAATCTTTCCCTGTCTGGTATAGATATTACCCTTGCTTTAGCACCCTCATTTTTCAGTTTTTCTGCTACCTGCATGGCTAAAGAGACTTCACTACCGCTGGCCAGCATGATAACATCGGGATCATCGCAGCTCATCACAGCATATCCACCTGCATCCAGATCGGGATTATTGTCCTTATCAATAGCTGGTACTGATTGACGGGTCAGCACTAAAGCTGCTGGACCTTTCCTGTATTCCATTATTTTCTGCCAGGCCATAAATGCCTCTTCAGCATCAGCTGGCCTTAATACTTTAAGCCCTGGAATAATCCGCAGAGATTCCAGCTGCTCAACAGGCTGATGGGTGGGCCCATCTTCACCTATAAAAATTGAGTCATGGGTGAAAACGTATACATTTGGCAACTCCATCAGAGCAGCCAGCCTTATGGCCGGACGCATGTAATCAGAAAAGACGAGAAAAGTGGCAGCAAAGGGTCTTAAGCCTTCATGCAGAGAAATCCCATTAATAACTCCGCCCATGGCATGCTCTCTAACACCAAAGCGGAAATTCCTCCCGGAAAAATCCTCTGCCTGTACCTCCCCCATTTTTTCCTGATACGTTTTGTTGGAAGGGGCCAGGTCGGCAGAACCCCCAACGAGATAATCCACCTGGTCCATTATTTTCTCCAGAGCAATGCTGGCAGATTTTCTTGTGGCAGTATCAATATCTGTATCCAGAGAATTCAGCCTTTCCTCTAAATCGCCCGGCAATTTAAGCTGATGAGCCCGCTGCCAGCCTTCATAGAGATCAGGATTATTGTGTTTCCAGTCAGAAAAATTATCCTTCCACCTTTGATATTCTTCATACAGTTCAGCCCTTCTTTCCCGCCAGAAATCTCTCACCTCTTCGGGCACAAAAAATTTCTTTTCCGGAGGTAGTCCTATATTCTCCTTCAAACCTTCAATCTCTTCCTCACCAAGAGGAGCACCATGTGAAGCCTCATCTCCCTCCAGAGTGGGACAGCAATGGGCTATTTTTGTTTTAACTTCGATAAGAGTAGGACAGTTTTTCTCCTCACGGGCGGAACGCAGTGCCTGTCTTAATTCCTCAAAACTATATCCATCCACATCCTCTATCACCTGCCAGTTAAAAGCAGAGAACCTATCGGTAACATCTTCGGTAAATGTTATCTCTGTCGATCCCTCTATGGAAATTTCGTTCGAGTCATAAAAAACGATCAATTTGCCCAGACCAAGGTGCCCGGCAAGAGATCCGGCTTCAGAACTTATTCCCTCCATTAAGTCTCCATCACTGGCCAGAACAAAGGTATAATGATCGACCGGACAAAAATCCTCCTGATTGTATCTGGCAGCGAGCATTCTTTCCGCCACCGCCATTCCTGTTCCCCCGGCAAAGCCCTGCCCTAGAGGGCCCGTTGTTATCTCCACTCCCGATGTTTCTTTGGATTCAGGATGCCCCGGTGTGGGGGATTCCAGCTGGCGAAAATTCTTTAAGTCCTCCATTGATAGATCATAACCGCTCAGGTGCAGAAGAGAATAAAGCAGCATCGATCCATGCCCGGCGGAGAGAACAAATCTGTCTCTGTCCGGCCAATCAGGGGCCTGAGGATAATGGTTCATTGCCTCAGCAAACAAGAAGGTTCCCAGCTCTGCGCACCCTATGGGCATTCCGGGATGTCCGGATCCAGCTTTTTCAACTGCATCTGCTGATAATCCTTTCACAGTATCTGCAACTTTTTGTAGCAATAAAATCAGCCTCCTCATTTTATAAGTGTCTCTTAATACCTGGCTCTTATAAATTTTGTAGTAATAATTGATCTTTTTAGCAACCTGTCAGAAGAATTATGTCAGCATTTACATAATGCCTGTTTCTGGTAGGTATTAGGCTTTGTTCACAATTTAATTTTTCCCTCCAACTGATGTAGAGAAGAACCAATTATTTCTATTCCGGTGCCGGCCTCCTGCTGATTGTATAGGCCACTCCGGTTAAAATGATAGCTCCACCTGCAAGTGTAAGTCCCGGCACGCTTTCTCCAAGCAAAATCCAGGCCAGCAGGGTTGTGAGAATGGGCTCACCAATTATAGCAACAGAAACTATAGTTGTGGGAACATAACGAACAGAAAGATTTAAAACCGAATGACCGATCAGGGTAGGGCCCAGGGCAAGACCAAAAAAGAGCATCCAGTTTTGGCTTCCATGACCGGTTAAAGAATGTCCGGTAAGTATAATACCAAAAAACAAAAATATAGATGCATAAAAATACACTGAAAGAATATAGGGGAAGTAACTCATCTCTCTTCTTAAACTGCGGCCAGAAAACAGATAAAGCCCGGCAAAAAAGGCGGCTGCAATAGCTAAAATATCACCTCTGAGATTTGCAAATAGATTGTGAATGTCACCAGCACCAACAATAAAGCTTCCCGCGACGGAAATGATGACTCCGATAATTATGCCTCGCTGCAGATCTTCTTTAGCCCAGAAAGCTTCGAAGATCAAAGTGAAAATTGGCTGCAGAGCTACAAAAATAACAGCATTAGCTACAGCCGTATACTCAAAAGCTGTCACCCAGAGAAAAAAATGAATAGCCAGAAAAAAACCTACGATGACCGGACGGCGATCGGCAAATATTCCTGCTCCACAGTCCTCCCTCAAAAAAATGACAGGAGATAGAGCCATCATACTTATAAACATTCTATAAAAGGCGATAACAAGAGGCGGTGCATCAGCAACAGCCACAAAAATCCCGGCAAACGATATGACAAATACACCGCCTGCCAGAATAAAATAAATTTTGCTGCGGAGATCAAACTTGTTCATCTTCATTCATCTCTCCAGGGAAGTTCGCTGAAATCCCTGAGGGGCATCATTTTTTCCTCCCCGGGATTTATATGAATTATTTCGCCGCAGTGGTCAATGTAAAGTTTCTTATCAGAAATCACCCTGTAACTGGCTCCCTCTTCAGTAACTCTCACGCGCAGATGTCTTCCTTTAAATTTTATGCTGAACTGATAACCGTCCATGGGTTCAGGGAGATAGGGGCGGAATGAAATTTCACCGTGATAATTTCGCATGCCGGCAAAGCCATAAACAAGGGTCATCCAGGCACTCCCAAGAGCAGCTGTGTGAAGTCCCTGATAGGTATTTTCGTGAAAATCATCGAGATCCAGCCGGCAGGTGTGGACAAAATAATCAAAAGCCTCCTCAACATAGCCAATTTCTGAAGCAATAATACTATAAACAGCAGGTGAAAGTGAAGAGTCGTGAGTGGTGCGCGGCTCATAAAAATCATAATTTGCTTTCTTTTCCTCCAGAGAAAATTTATCTCCCTGAAGCAGCATAAGCAGTATAACATCAGCCTGCTTGATTACCTGATAGCGCCAAATAGTGAGAGGATGCCAGTTTGCAACCAGAGGAAGCTCTTCGTGAGGAATGCTCTCAATATCGAGAGGCTCTTTCTTGAGGAAAGAATCGTCCTGGGGATGAATGTTTCTCTCCTCATCAAAGGGCAAATACATATATTCTGCAGCTTCCTGCCATTTCTGCAGCTCTTTCTCCTCAAAATTTATCTTCTCTTTAAGCCTTCTATACTTATCAGGAGCTTCATCCTTCATTTCCATAAGTGTTCTGCGAGCAAATTTAAGATTAAAGCAGGCCATATAGTTGGTGAAACAATTATTGTCAACCCCCGGTTTGTATTCATCGGGCCCGCAGACCTCATTAAAGCAAAATTCACCTGTGTTTTTATCAAAATGTCCACAGCTAACCCACATGCGGGCAGTTTCAGCCAGTATCTCTGCTCCCATATTATGCAAAAATTCTCGGTCTTCAGTGGTCGTATAGTAGAGATAGATCGCATATGCTATATCTGCATCAATATGGTATTGAACGGTCGATCCCATGAAAAATCCTGAAGCTTCATCTCCGTTTATTGTCCTCCAGGGAAACAGAGCTCCATTAAGCCTGACCCTGCGGGCATTTTGCCGGGCTTTTTCCAATATATAATACCTGTATTCCAGAAGCTTTCTGGCAATCTGAGGGCGATTAAAAAGATAGAAGGGCACTATAAATGTTTCAGTGTCCCAAAAATAATGGCCCTCGTAAAATTCTCCTGTTAGACCCTTGGCCGGCACATTGGTCTTACCATCGCTCCCTGTAGACTGCATCAGCTGAAAGGCATTAAAGCGCATGGCCTGTTGAAGTGACTTTTGCCCGCGCAAAAATACATCAAAATCGTTCCAGAAATCCTCAAGAAATTTTTTCTGAGAATTTTTTAACTCTTCAACCCCGCTTTCTGCCCCCCTGTTCACATCAATAATTACCTGCTTTCTCAAACGCTCTAAAGGAACGTCGCGGGAGGTGGCAAAGGCAGCAAATTTTTTCAGCCTGTATGTTTCATCCCGGGTAGCAAATACTCGAAAATGTTCAATTATCTCCTCATCTACTATAAAGTGATCTCTATTTATAGAGGCTCGAGAGGGAGCGGAGAGCTTATTCTTAACTGCTCCGGCGACCTCTATTCCGCTGCTGCTGGTTCTTTGCAGCATATAACAGCGCCCGTTGGCAAAACCAGCACTGTCAACCTCCATCACCCTATCCTTTCTAAAATGATGTCTATTTCTCACTCTGCCATCCAGGCCTGACTCTATTTTTAACTCCCCGGTAAAATTAAGAGGGGTAACCCTGTAATCTATAAGGGCCAGTTCTTTGTTGGTGTATGAAATCAGGCGTTCTATTTCGATTTTTATTTTTTTACCCTGAGGACTGACCCAGGTAAATTTCCTGGACAATACACCTGTTCTCATGTCAAGCACTCTCTGATAATCTTTCACCTGCCCCACAAATAGATCCAGCTTTTCTTCTCCCAGAAAGAGATTAATCCCTGTCCAGTCCATGAGGTTGACAATCGTCTGACTGTACTTGGGGAGGTTGGGGGCTTCCTCACCGTATACAATCTCTTCCGAATCATATATTCCATTTATGTAAAAACCTGGAGTGGTCGTCTCTCGAGGACCGCTGTAATCCTCTTCAATAGTCCCCCTCAATCCCATATATCCATTGCCCAGTGAAAATATTGCCTCATTATGATGATTTGTTTCAGGAGAAAATTCCTCTTCAATAATTCTCCAGGGATGAACAGCAAATTCAGGATCGCTTTTAATTTTATTTGCATGAAAACTTCTTACCACAAAATGTCCCCCCTTAGCCTCCGCCAACCAGTGGAAACAAACTCACTTCATCCCCTGCTTTCACGGAGGTATCTCTATCAGCATGCCTGCCATTTATTAATATTACCTGTATCTCATCTGAAGGTATCTGAAAAAAATCAATAATATCTCCCGTGCATTCCACACTGTCCGCAGATAAAATATTGTCCCGGCGGGAACCATCCGGACTGTAAGACTCCAATCCTCCATATAAATTTACCAATATTTTCTCTGGTTCCGAATTTTCCTTCTCCTGTTTCACCTTCTCCCCACCTCCGGCAGCATATGGTGAAATTCTTCCAGGTTTAATTGCCGCAGCTTCTTCCGGCGGGGAATGCCCTCCTGATTCCACCCTCTCACCTCATAATATTCCGAAAGCATTTTTTCTTCAACTACGACGCTATCATTGGCAGGACCGCTGCCCTTTTCTTTTTTAAAGCGCTCGGGCAGAGTATCGTGTTCTCTGCGAAAGCCTGCCGCAAGATTAAAAATCCTTTCCAGATTCCAGATTCTCTCCCCGATCTGGAAAAATTCTCTTTCAGATAAACTTTGTCCGGTTACGGCCTCGAGCATATCCCTGTAAAATCCTTCAGCAAGAGCAAATAAGGTAAATTTACAAACAATCAGAGAATCCAGGATGGCATTTAAATCCTGCTGATGGCTTACCAGAGGGGCTTTTTCTTCCTCGCTAAAGCGGTCCACCTGCTCCGGAAAGCCCAGTAATTCGTAAGTTATCATATTGGCACGCAGATGACATGCTCCACGGTTTGAAGTCATATATCCCAGAGCCTGCCCCTTTAAACCTCTGGGATCAAAAGCAGGTATATCCAGCCCTTTAACCTGCATGGCCAGTTCAGGAATATCGTAACTGCGGGCAAATCTGAGTGAACCTTCCGCCATTTCATCTCCTAAATCCTCTCTGCGAGCAATTTTTTTAATCAGCTCCTTTACACCTTCTGAGCTGCCAAAACTTAAATCACAGTCGAGAATTTCTTTTTCTCCCATTTCCATGAGACAGGCTAAAACAGATCCCGTTGAAATTGTGTCCAGACCGAGGTCATCACATAAATCATTAAGATCCGTAACCAGCTCGGGATCATCAAGTCCCAGATTGGCTCCGAGCAAACCGAGTGACTCGTATTCCGGGCTTGATTGTTCTCCGCTGCTCCCTGCAATTTTGCGGGAACACGCTATGGGGCAATTGTAACAGCTGCCACCTGAACTTGAAACCTTCTCTGCCAGTTTTTCTCCCGATATCTGATCAGCCCTGGCAAACCGGGTCGACTGAAAATTGTAGGAGGGAAGAGCTCCAGCTTCATTGATCAGATTCATCAACATAGCGGTACCGAGCTCATTTAAACGTTCCGAAGTTAGTGAGCTATCATTTAACCAGGCGGCAGATTTATTTTTTACCTCCCTGACTTCCTGTTTATTCGCCACTTCAGGTTTTTTATTGCCTCTGAAAGAAACAGCTTTGATATTCTTACTGCCCAGAACAGCTCCCAAACCACCCCTGCCTAGAGTGCGGGATCCATCGATAGATATTGAAGCAAATCGAACTTTATTTTCGCCGGCAGGTCCGATTATCATGTGTTGACCTCTTCCTTCCTGTTCTTCCAAGCTCCTGAAGGTAGTATAAACTCCCCTGCCGGATAATTCAGGACACCTTTCTATTTCAACTCCTTCTTCTCCAATAATAATTCGGCTCAATTCCGGGAGTTTGCCGGATATTATAACTGCATCATAACCTGTTCCTTTAAGTTCAGGGCCCAGATGCCCTCCCGCATTAGAATCGAAAACCGTGCCAGTCAGAGGGGATTTTGTGGCCACCACCATCCTGCCCGTGGTAGGCACATCTGTAGCGGTAAGCGGACCTGCTGCAATAACAATCAAATTTTGCGGAGAATAGGGATCAACTTGCGCGGAAATTTTTTCGCAGAGAAGTTTTACACTCAGCCCTCTTCCTCCCAAAAACTGCCTTAACGTGCTGCCGGAGGGAGAAATCACCCGGCTGGAACTATCATTTAAATTTATTTGCAGAATTTTGCCCATCCAGCCGTACATAATTACATCCTCCAATCTTTAAGTGGCGGTTCTACCCATTATCAACTGTTAATATTTAAGGTCTATTTCATAGTTTTTATTGCCGAAAGGTATGAGGCTATGCTCCCATGAAATATTCCCCGGCTTTATTTTATTTTCAGCCAAAAAATACTGCTGCTTTCTCGAGATCTATGCCTCGAAAAATTTTTGGTGTCACTTCGCCTCATATCTTCAGGTGAAATAAAGCTTATACCAGTTTTAAACACTATCTTAATATAAATTACAGGCGGGAGTTAATTTCCCTGCTCTTGAAATTTTCCCTCTGTCTCAGTCTAGTGTTCGGTGACTTCTCCTTTAAGGACTTCAAGGCCATGGGGAATAATATCGATTATTGTATCCAGACACTGTCTGACTGCTTTAGGATTCCCGGGTAGATTAACTATCAAAGTTTCCCTGCGTATCCCGGCCCTGGCCCGGGATAAATATGCCATTTCAGTAAACTCAGATGTATCATTTCGCATTTTTTCCGGGAGACCCGGCACTTCTTTCTCCACCGCTTCAAGCGTAGCTTCGGGAGTAACATCTCGCGGAGCAAATCCTGTTCCACCGCTTGTCAAAATCAAATCAATGGAAGCTCTATCACTAAGATTTTTAAGAAGAAAGACGATCTTTTTTTTGTCATCAGGAATTATTTTATAGGCTTCTACAGAACCTCCTGCCTCCTCAATGAATTCCCGGATTGCAGGACCGCTGTCGTCTTCTCTTTTACCCGCAGAGCTCTTATCACTTATGACTACAATCGCTGTCTTCATTGCACTCACCCTTTTCCAGATAAATATTATCTCCCGGCCTGACCACACCCGATTGTAAAACCCGGGCAAAAATTCCTCTTTCAGGCATTATACACCTGCCCACTTTTTGGGCTATTTCACAGCCGGAATGACATTCCTTGCCAATCTGGGTAACTTCTATGACAGCTTTCCGGCCCAGGTGAAGTTTATCTCCCGGATTAAGCTTGTGCAGCTGTATTCCTCTGGTAGCAATATTTTCGGCAAAGTCGCCAAATCCAGGCTGAAAATCGCTTCTGTCCAGATTTTCTTCCATTAGCTCTATGCTCTCTTCGGCCAGAAGGCTCACCTGCCTGTGCCAGTCGCCGGCATGAGCATCGCCAGAGACTCCGTGCTCGGGTTTTAACTCCACCCGGGGAACTGACTTTTTTGTGGTACCCTTTTCTTTGCTGAGAGCCACTGCTACTATTTCTCCTATTTTTTGTGCCGGAGACCTTTCAAATACGCCAGATTTCCCGCCGGTTTTCTTAAGCAACCTGATGTCTTCTAAAATCATTTCGCGATCGACAGCTTTGCACATGTCATAAACTGTTAAGGCCGCTGCTGCAGTTCCCTGAAGAGCTTCCATTTCTACCCCCGTGGAAGCTCTGGTGCTGGCAGAGCATATTATGCGAAGCCTGTTAGAGCCGATAATTTCAAATTGTATCTCAACTCCAGAGAGATTAATATTATGACAGAGCGGTATAAGGTCAGGAGTCTTTTTTGCAGCCATAATTCCTGCCAGGCGCGCCGTCTCCAGCACCGGTCCTTTTTTAATTTCAGAAGATTTGATTTTGTCCAGCGTATTTTCATGCATTGTTATGCAGCCGGCGGCCACGGCCTCTCTGCGCGTTGGATTTTTATCACCTATATCCACCATATTTACTTTGCCCTGAGAGTCGACATGGGTTAAATTATCTTCTGACAAGATTCACCCTCCTATTTGAGACATATTACGCCTGCAGTTTTCAGCACCGGATTTTTTTTCAAAGCCTCTTTCGGGCTTTTCCCGGGCCGCCACATATAAAGCAGCTCTTATTTCTTCTTCATCGAAAAGTTTTCCATCCCGAAAAATATTTATTTCCTCCTCCCGGGCCAGACAGGGACGCAGATAGCCGTCTGCTGTTAAACGAAACCGATTGCATCCGGCACATATGCTCCCGCTAACAGGTGATATAAACCCTATTAAACCCGAACTCCCCTGAAAACTGAAGACCTCTGCAGGCCCCCGGCCTGCGGTGTCATTCTGTGGAATAAGAGTAAATTTTTTGTTTATCTGCTGTTTTACTCTGTTGAGAGATACAGTTCTGCTTTCATCGGAGTCGCAGTCCTTACAGCCTATCTCATAAAAAGGCATATATTCTATAAAACGCACGTGCAGATTTTCATCTCTGGCAAAACACACAAAATCAATTATCTCTTCATCGTTAATACCATCCATTACCACCACATTAATTTTTACCGGTTTGAGTCCGGCCTCTTCTGCAGCCGAAATACCCTGCATCACTTCATCAAAACCATCAACTCTGGTGATTTTAGCAAACTTTTCCCGACTGAGCGTGTCCAGGCTCACATTAACACGGGACAACCCTGCTTCGGCCAGTTTTTCAGCTTTTTTTTCCAGAAGATATCCGTTTGTAGTCATAGTAACCTCTTCGCAGCCAGGCAAATCTGCAAGAGCAGATATGAGGCTATCAATGCCCTTTCTGGTCAGAGGTTCTCCACCGGTGAGCCGAAAACTTGTAATTCCTTCCTCTGCGGAAATCCTGGCTACTTTTATGATATCTTCATAGCTTAATATCTCCTCACGCGGTTTACACTCGATCCCCTCCGCCGGCATGCAGTAGCGGCAGCGAAAATTACAGCGATCGGTCACGGAAATTCTCATATAGTCTATTATTCTATCACATCCAGCCCTGAGTGTCATGAGTATTCACCTCTTTTGTCCGGGGCATAATTTCTCAGGCGGCCGGTTTCATTCACCTCATAACCCTCCATCTTTTTAAGCTTATCAACAAACTCTTGAGATTTTACTTTTTCAATGAGGACAGAAATTTTTCTGTTATTATCAACTTCATTATCAAATATTAGCTCAAATCTCTCCTGAAAGAGAGGAGTAAATTCCAGAGAAAAAGCATCTGCTGCTGCACTAATTCCCAGCGCTACATCAGCTGATCCACTGGAAACAGCCTGCGCTACAGCTGCATGCGTGTATTCTTCCCTTTTATATCCTTCTATATCTGCAGGAGTAATCCCTTGTTGAGAGAGTTTATAATCCAGAAGTATTCTGGTTCCAGCACCGCGCTGCCTGTTAATAAAAACCAGATCTGAAGAAGCCAGATCCTCCAGATCCTCCATATCTCTGGCAGATGAATCTTTCCTAAAAATGAAACCCTGCCAGCGATGCGCCATTGTGAGCAAGGAATATGAGCTGTCAGCCGTTTCCTCAAGATAAGGAATATTATACTCCCCGGTCTCAGGATCCAAAAGATGAGAAGCAGTAATATCGGCTTCTTTCCTTAAAAGAGAATGTATCCCGGCCTGACTTCCCCGGCTCTGCAATTTGAGATCAATCTTTTCCTGGCGAAACATCAATTCTCTCAGTTCTTCAAGGGCGGGATCATTGCTTCCTATCAAAAGAAGTCCTTTATCGATGATTTCACTGCGCTTTTTGAAGGGGATAACCCGGGCTCTTTCTCCGGGTGAAAGCCCCTCGCGATCTGAGGGGATTCTCAGGTATCCATCGGCCTGCAGCATGGATTTCATAACTGCAGATCCCCGCCGGCGTGGCACTGCTGTAAAACGCTCACTCTCATCCTCTCCCTCGTATTTTAAGTTAACCCTGATAAATTCTTCCCTTCCAGGAGCAGAACTTATTTTTCTTTTTACCTCCACAGGCCACTCTTCATCATGCTGAAATGATTTCCCCTGCAAAATTTTAAGGGCAGGATTAAGAAAAAGATCGTAAACGAGCAGGCACGATACTGGATACCCGGGAAGACCGATGACCGGTACAGAATCAATTTTCCCCAGCAGCACCGGCTTTCCTGGCATTATATTGACTCCATGGACAATAACTTCTCCCAGCTCCTCCAGCACATCTGCAGTATAATCTCTGTCTCCGGCAGAAGAACCAGCAATCACTGCAACTATATCATTCATTTTTGCAGCCCTGCTTAAATTCTCTTTTAATTTATCCGGATCATCGGGACATATATCGAAGATTTTCAACTCAGAGAGCAGATCGCTGCTGCGAGCTGAAATCATAGCAGAGTTAAATTCAACCATTTCTCCTCTCTTCGGGTCTCTGGATGGGGATACAATTTCATCCCCTGTGGGTACTATACTCAACGCTGGAGCACTAAAGACCTCTACATTTTCAATGCCTGCTTCCAGCAGAGCTCCAACATGTTCAGCAGAAATTTTTTCCCCGGTGCACAAAATCTGTTCTCCCTGAAGTATGCTCTCACCTATTGAGCGCACATTGTGCCAGGGAGGAAGGCTTTTAAAAATACTTATCTTATTTTCATCTTTTTGCTCAACATCTTCGATTTTTATTACAGCATTAAAAGATGCCGGCACTGGTTCTCCCGTGTTTATTTCTACCGCTTCATCCGGAACCCTAAATTTCCCTGGATTTCTTTCATTAATGCCTCGTGTATCCTCCGCTCTCAGGGCATAACCATCCATAGCGGCGGCATAAAAATGAGGAGAGGATCGGGATGCCCTAACCTGACCGGCAGAAATCCTTCCTGCAGCCTCAGCAGTATTTATTATCTCAGGTGTAAGCCTGCAGCATTTAAGCAGCTCCCACCAGCGCTCTCTGGCTTCTTTCAAAGATTTCTTGTTTAAATATATATTTCTCTGTTTATCTTCTGTCATCTTCATTATCCCCCCTGATGCCGGGAAGTCCTCTGCGAGAACTGAGAGAAAAAACTTCCACTATTTCATCTTTATCCAGCCCCTCACTTTTGGCAGGTATATGAATTAAGCCTTCGGCTTCAACCAGTGTGGTAATAAGGTTGGACTTTCCTGGAATGGGAACAGCTTCATCTCCATCTTCCAGCTTTACGGGTATAAACTCGTCTCTACCTCTGGCTGAATTTATCCTGCGCGAAAGCCGCCTGCTGATCCCTTCCGGTCGTCCGGCCAATGACTTCATGGGCTCTCTATTTTGCAGAATGTCGAGCAAAACCGGGACAAGCAAACAGCTAACAATCCAGGCAGATGCAGGATTGCCAGGCAGCCCAATTACAGGAGTGGATTTTACGAGTCCTAAAATGGTGGGTTTTCCAGGCTTTACCGCCAGCCCGTGCAGCAGCACCCCGGGTTCGCCCAGCTTATCAATAACCTTCAGGGTAAAATCTCTCTGACCAACGGAGCTGCCCCCGGAGATCACAATTAAGTCGCTATCAAGATGCTCTCCAATTGTATTTTGAAGTGCTTCTTCTCTGTCAGGAATAATACTATCCGACCTGATATTAAAACCCCATGAGCTGAAAAGTGAAGACAGTGCAGGTGTGTTTATATCCCTGATCTGTCCTCGTTTTTTCTCCGCCTCAGGCGGGATCACCTCATCTCCGGTGGCAAGAATGGAAGCGGTGGGTTTGGCATATACCTCTATCTTCACAATACCCAGACCTGATAGCGCTCCTATATCCTGAGGAGAAATTATCCTCCCCCGAGAAAGAAGTTTATCTCCTTTATGGACGTCATCACCGCGATTTATGACATTTTCGCCGACAGCGATATCTCTATAAACTTCAAGTTTACTTCCTGCGATCATTTCTGTGTGTTCCACCATTATACAGCTGTCAGCCCCTTCCGGGAGCATGGCACCCGTCGCTATTTCTGCAGCTTCCCCCTGCTGAAGAACAAAATCTGGCTCCTCCCCCATCTTCACCTCATATTTTACATTAAAATAGGCAGGATGAGATTCACCGGCTCCGAAAGTATCTTCTGCCTTAACGGCATAACCATCCACTGCCGAGCGTGTAAAGGGAGGAAGGTCCTCGGGCACAAAAACATCCCTGCCGAGCACCCTTCCGGAAGCTTTATTTGTGGAAACTTCCTCCTTTTCCACCTCAAGTCCAGAAAACCAGTTTGTAATTTTATTATGGAGTCCCCTTAATTTAGCAAGCTTCAAAAATTCCTCATTCATATCATTTTAGCCCTGCCTTTCTATTGTTCCATCATTCATATAACCTGGATCAATCAAAAAGATTCAGCTGACAGCGTCTTACCCTTATTTCTTCTCTGTCTAGCTTGCTGCCAAACTCCGCATAACCCCATCCCAGCAGATCACTTATGAGCTGGGCTCTGTAACATGAAATCTCCTCCCCCGGCAAGTCAACATCTATATCTCTAAGTCTTGAGCTTTTGTGTAATTCCACGTAATTTATGATTGCATCTGCATCTTTTTTTACCATTTTACTTTTCTCAGTTTCCCCTTCATTTTCTTCTACATGAATGAGCACACCCGGATTTAAAGACAAAATTAAATCATTGCCTATTACAAAAAGATAATCAAGATCTTCAAAATAAGACATGGCCTCATCCACAGCACTCTTTAAATTTCCCGGTGACGAACAGAGCAGTATGACTTTTTCAGCACTGCTCTCAAGATAGGGAGAAACCCCCGGTGACTCAGCCCTCATAATCTTGGCATCATCAGTAACCAGACTGGAATAATCATCGTCAATCAGCCCCTTCAAAATCCCGGTTCTTCGTCGAAGATTATTTATAATTCTAATTCCCAGCTCTTTTATTCCCTCTCCTTCTGGAGGACCTGATAATCCGATTACTTCCACAAATAATCACTCCTCATTAATTAACTTTTCAGCGGTGCTCTGGAAATAAAAAATTCGGTGCCAGCGAGGCACCACATATCACCAGTCTCCTTTCCTCGCTGGGAGGCATACAGGTTGCCCCGCACACCCTGACGGCTGTCGGACCTGTTAAAAGGCTCCCGCAGCTCGAAGACATTCATTAAAAAATTTTTGCTTTTACTCTATTTTGTTTTTCCTGCTCTTGTAATTAATTAAATATTGAACAAGAAATGCCTGCAAAACTTCAAACTTTTTTATAATGAAATTTTCCCCGTGAGCAGCTATCGCTCTACAGCATATGTCGTAAATTTCATCAACGGTTATGGAGAAGCCCCCCTATTTTAAAGCAGGAGAAATAAAAGCAGCGAAGAAATTAATGTTAACAACAGAAAAATCAGGGTTTTCTCTGCATTGGTTATTGAATTTCGTTAAAGGTTTCTTTCATAATGCCTGTTCATGGAGAAAACCAGAACTTTTTTAATTCTCTCAGGCAGGAGGTTTTTTTATGAATTCCTCAGATGATGTTATTTATAACCAAAATCCCGCCACTGGAAATACTGTCAGTGAACATAAAATTGCTGGAGAAGGTGAAATTAGAAAGGCGTTTGAAAAAGCTTCACTGGCTCAATCGGAATGGCAAAAAATTTCAGTTGGGGATAGAGTTGATTTTCTTGAGGAGCTGGAAGATATAATCGTTGAAAAAATGGATAAAATTATTGAAACAATAAAAATAGAGACCGGTAAAGTTGAACAGGAAGCTCTAACATCTGATATTCTTCCCACTCTAAGAATGATTCGATATTATAAAAAGAATGCTGCTAAAATATTGGAGAGAGAAAAGAGATCCACTCCTCTTTTAGCCTTTGAATCACATGCATATGTTGATTATTTTCCCAGAGGAACTGTGGCCATAATATCTCCCTGGAATTATCCCTTTCAACTAGCCGCTGTTCCTGTCATAACAGCTATCACTGCAGGCAATGCAGCAATTTTAAAGCCATCAGAATTGACACCTCAAACCGGAAAATTGATTTCAGATCTCTTTTTAAAATTAAACATGGTGCCGGAAAACCTGCTGCAGGTGCTTCAGGGGCCGGGCAGGGTAGGAGCAGAAATGATCGACAATAATCCAGATATGATCTTTTTCACCGGCAGTAATGCCACAGGCAAAAAAATTATGAAGCAGGCCGCAGAAAGGCTTATCCCCCTCGAACTGGAACTGGGGGGGAAGGATCCTTTAATTGTTCTCAAGGATGCTGATCTGGAAAGAGCTTCAGAGGGGGCAGCCTACGGTGCTTTTACCAACACGGGCCAGCTCTGTGTTTCTGTTGAAAGGGCATATGTCCACGAAAGTGCAGTCGAAAGATTTATCAGACTGGTTAAAAAAAGAGGAGAAAAGATCAGCTGGGAGTCACATTCCTCCTCTCCAGACTATGGACCTTTTATACATCCCGGGCAAAAAGAAAAAGTTGTAAATCTCATTCATGATGCCATAGAGCAGGGGGCAGAGCTGATTGGAGAGCTTCCTGGGGAAGGCAGGGAGAACAATTTTTTCCCACCTCTAATATTGAAGAATGTTGATCACAGCATGAAAATTATGGAGGAAGAGATATTTGGTCCGGTTTTACCGGTCATGTCTTTTACAAATGAGGAGGAAGCCCTGGAATATGCCAGCGACAGCAGGTTCGGCCTCAATGCCAGCATATGGAGTCAGGATACAGGCAGAGCTGAAAGGCTGGCAGAACAGCTGGAAACCGGGAACTGCATGATAAACGATGTAATAAGGAATGTTGGAAATCCTTCCCTGCCATTTGGCGGGGTAAAGGAAAGCGGTATGGGCAGATATCATGGGCCTGAAGGATTGAAGAAATTTTCTAATACCAGATCCATAATGACAAATAGAAGTAAAAGCAAAAGAGAACTTAACTGGTTCCCTTTTTCAGAAGATCTGGTTAAAAAATTAAAGGATTTTGTTGCCACCTTTTACGGAAAAAAAAGCTTTTTATTCGCAAATTATTTCAGTAAAATCCCTTCAATTTTATCTCTGTTGTGGCTTTTTATTAAGAATAAGTTCCTTCGAGGTGAAAAATGAAATGAGCAGATTCTGGCAGACAGGCTGGCATGACATAATTTTTGTTATAATAACGATTTTGTGGTGGGCCGAATTCAGATTTTTTCGCTCCTCAGGTGATAGGACAGACAGAGACAAAAACAAAAGCTTTAAAATAATTCTTGCTTCCATTTTGGTTTCAATCCTGTTATCAATCATTCTGACCGTTCTCTCCATCGGGATGGCATCCCCTGGCAGACAAAATTTTTTTCGTAGGCTGGGATTAATTATTTACGCTTCGGGATTAATAATTAGATACTGGTCTTCATATCTGCTGGGCTCCTACTTCAACAGGAATGTAAAGGTGGATTCCGACCAGGAATTGGTCAGCAAGGGGCCCTATAGATTAATAAGGCATCCCCTATATCTGGGTCTGCTCCTTCTTACTGCAGGAGTTCCCGTATATATGGGCAATATTCTGGCCCTCTTTTTAACCATTTTGCTTCTGCTTCCAGCCCTTCACTACCGCATCATGGAGGAAGAGAAAAAAATGGAAGATATCCTTGGGGATAAATACTCCAGATGGAAGAAAAAACGCAAAAGGTTGATTCCGTATTTATATTGAAATCGCTCTGTAAATAAGAAGTTTCTCTGAAAATACAGAGATACAAATTTTAATCCCCCCTTAAAGGGGGGATTAAGTTTAAGCTCACTGATAAAACTAGCCCATACAGCGGACAAAATGCTCAATGGACCTGTCATAAGTCTTCTCTGCTTCCTCGGGAAACAGGCAGCCGGGAAGTTCATTTTTTCTTTTATGATAAAATATACATTCGCAGCAATTTCCTTTCCGCGGGCATGGCTCATACGTGCAGGTGCACTTATCCATATTATCTTCAAAACTGCTGCACTCCTTCTGCATATTCGATACCCCCTCGCAAATATTAATACTCCTTATTGAGTTATGAAGTCTATAACTTCCTCGGTCACTTCTTCGCCTCCACTCAAAACTGATTCGTCCACGAGGATGAGATCATAACCTTCATTTTCTCTGAATTCATCCAGTTCCGGCCGGAGAATTTCCATCATCTCCTGCATCTTTTGCTGTTGGATCATCTCAGCCTGCATTTGAAGCTGCTGTTGAAGCTGGCGAAGAGCCTCCTCATCGTCTTCATCCAGAGCCTGCAGCTGAGCCTGAAACTCCTGCTCCAGCTCCATAAGCTCTGCCTGCATCTCCTCTTCCAGATTTTCTGCTTCCGGGTGAGCATCCACAATACTCTGCAGATTAACCACTGCAACATCAACATCCATAACTGCTGCTGCAGGTTGTGATAATGTCAAAACCAGGATCGCCGTCAAAAATAATGCCAGATGAACTTTCCTTCCTCCTATAAATTCAGCTGCATCTTGATACACAAATTTTACCTCCTTTAATTTTGTGTGTCCTTTTTTACTTCGAGCACGGGAAGGATAAATCCAAAGGTAGAACCCTTACCGGGCTCGCTCTCCAAAAAGACTTCTCCATTATGCTCATTTACAATTTGCTTGCATATAGCCAATCCCAGGCCACTTCCCTTCTGGCCGGGGGTTCTGGCTTTATCAACCTTATAAAATCTCTCCCAGATGTTTTCCTGCTCTTCAGGAGGTACACCAACGCCATGATCCTCAACAAAAACCCTTACCAGCTCTCCATTATTTTCCAAAACAGCCCCCATCCTGATAGGAGATTTTTCAGGAGAGAATTTTCGAGCGTTGTCAAGCAGATTATACAAAACCTGTTTTAGCCGGGTTTCGCTGGCCATAACTTCAATATCACAGGAAAGATAATCAACTTCAAGAATGTTTTCTTCCTGCATGGATTTTTCAAAAATCGCCACGACATCATGAAGCAGGCCATTTAATTTAATCCTGGACTTCTGTATGGAAAAAGATTCATTTTCGTATTCCGCCATCTTTAAAATCTCATCGACGAGTTGAGAGAGTCTATCGCCCTCATTGAGCACAATCTTTAAATAATTTTCCCTTTTTTCTCTATCTTCAACAATTCCATCGAGCAATATTTCAGCAGAACCTTTGATGGATGTTAGGGGGGCTTTAAGCTCATGGGATACATTTGCAACAAAATCCTGCTGTAATTTTTCAAATCTCCATCTCTCACTTATATCCTGCATCAACCCTACAACACCCCAAAAATCTTTCTCAACTTCAATTGGAGCCCCGCGAAAGAGGATCCTAATCTCCTTGCCTGATTTTTCCATGGTGAATTCCTCTGAAGCTGGTTCACGGGATTCCATTACCTCGTTTACTGCGCTCCTAATTTCCTCATGCTCAATTATCTCATCCAAAAAACTACCCTCAGCCGCTTTTGAGATTTCCAAAAGATTTCTAGCAGAATCGTTTGATAGTATAAGCTGCCCTTCCAGATCAAAAACAAGCACACCCTCCTGCATACCTGTGAGAATATGCTTTAACTTGTTTCTTTCCCTCCGCAATTCTGTGATGCTGCTGTCAAGCTCTCTGGAAAGGATATTTATGCTTTTTTGAAGCTGATTCATTTCTCGACTCGTTCTCACTTCGGAAAGGTCAATTTCAAAGCCATAGTCCCCGTAGCTTAAATCTCTTACCGCATTGCTCAATCTCTTCAGAGGACTGGCAAGAGAACGTGACCAGCCATACGCCAGAATTATTCCAAGTATTATTGCAAGCAGAGAGGAATAAAACATAAGCCTCCGAACCTGTGCTATGGTGGAATTAATCCCCGCTACAGATGTAAATACCAGCATTCCCGCTTTTATTTCCTCCTGCTGTCTTATCGGCATTCCTATCAACAGCATGGGTCTATCAAAATAACGGGGCTCCACCTGCTGTGATATAATATTTCCCTCAAAAATCGGTTCAGAATTAAGAAATTGCACCCGGGATTCTTCGGTATCAAGATAGGGATAGGCATGAATTAAAAAACCCTCTTCATCTATTAACCATGCCTGACCGGAATTGACCTCGGCAACCTTATTTAGAGTATCTTCTACGCCTTCAAAATCATCGTTTTCAAGAGATTGGACAAGACTTGAATTAAACACCTGAGTGTTGTTCACGATTTCTCTCTCAGTATTTGAAAAATGAAAGCCGTAAAAGAAATAAATGGTAGCAAATCCCAGAACTGCAATGATGATGAGCGACAGCAGCATAAATCTGACAAATATTCTGGTGAAAAGGGTATTAAATTTTTCCTCAAAAAAATCTCGCAGACTTTCACGCAGACTCTTCATCTTCTTCACAATCAAATTTATAACCCACTCCCCAGACGGTTTTTATGCATTCCCCTGCCTTTTCACCCAATTTTTGACGCAGGGATTTAATATGGGTGTCCACTGTGCGTATATCGCCAAAATAATCATAGCCCCACACTTTCTTCAACAATTTTTCTCTTTCAAAAACACGGAGTGGTGATGAAGCCAGTGTCCAGAGAAGATCAAATTCTTTCGGAGTTAATTCCACTTTTTTTCCATCAACTACCACTGTCCTCTGATTTTTATTGATTTCCAGGAAAGGATATTCCAGTATTTCCTCATCCTCTTCTTCAGCCTCCTCTTCTCTATTAATTCTTCTCATAACAGCCTTTGCCCTGGCTACAACTTCTCTGGGACTGAATGGTTTGGTGACGTAATCATCAGCTCCCAGCTCAAGTCCCATGATCCTGTCAGAATCTTTGGTCTTAGCGCTCAAAATAATTATCGGTATTTGATTTGAAGGCCTTAACTTTTGACAGACCTCCCAGCCGTCCATTTCCGGCAGCATAATATCCAGAACAATCAGATCGGGGGAAATCTCTTCAATCATTTCAAGGCCATCCTGTCCGGTTTCAGCGGTATGAACAACAAAATTTTCATATTCAAAGTATTCTCTCAAAATTTGCAGAATATGATCATCGTCGTCGATGATCAGCACTTCATATTTCTGCATTCAAAGCTCACCACCCTGTTTGTTTTAGCCCTGCCTGTTAGAACCATTATACCTTTTTTATCGGCATGTGACAAATTAAACTCCAGCTCAAATCGAGTCCGCACAAAATAAAGGCCCCGGTTTACAGGTTCCGGGGAAAACAAATCATATAGGAAGCTAAAAGAAGAAGTGATACTCGAAATTTTTCGTAATTTTGTCTATTAATCGAGCAAATAATTTTTGGGATCAACCGGTCGTCCGTTCATCCTCACTTCAAAATGCAGATGGGGGCCTGTGGATCGACCTGTATTTCCCGATTTTGCAATTACCTGGCCCCTGCCCACCCTCTGGCCGGGAGTAACTTCATATGAACTCAGGTGGGCATAAAGCGTCCTCATCCCCTTTTGATGCTCAAGGATTACAGTGTGACCGTATCCCTGAGAATATCCAGTATGCACAACAGTACCTGCCCCTGCAGCTCGAACTGGTGTGCCGTAAGGCACAGCATAATCCACCCCATCATGATGACCGCCCCAGCGCGGGCCAAATGGAGAAGTTACGCGCCCGTCCACAGGGCGAACCAGCTTTTGATTTAATCTATCTTTATAACCAAACTCCGGCTCTGCCCCCGGAAGAATTAGAGTATCTCCCGGATTTAATTCCTCCCCGGGAGCAATCTCATTTGCTCTCCTTATTTTAGCAGGCTGAAGACCATATTTATCTGCAATTTCCTCAATACTCTCTCCTGGACTGAGAGAATATTTGATTCCTTTCAGGGGTAGAATCGTAAGTTCATCTCCCGGCATTATATTATTCATATCTTTTATGTCGTTTGCTCCAATAAGAGTATCAATATTTATATCATGCTTTCGGGCTATAGTGGATAAATTTTCTCCCGGCTTAACCTCATGAATTACTATCTGTTCCTGCAGAGCGGTTACTCTTTTTCGCCTTCTCATTGCATCAACAAAGCCCTGCCCGGTAATATTTTCAATGCTTTTATCAATTTCTTTAAAAAAATCCTCCTGAGGAAAGCTACCTGAAGGATGAAGCCCCCCTTCAGATCCCGGCGGTTTAATATTCAGTCCTTCATCAGTAATTTCCAGCCTGTTGCGCAGACCCCATGATGAATAGATTATCTCATAATCATTTCCACGTATACTGGTTATGTATTCCGAAAGTTTTAAAAAAGAATTGTCTCCCTCTATAATTTCCCCATCAGATTTAACAAAGTTTTTAAGCTCATCTTCGGAATTATTAAGATAACCGGGATTGATTGGGTGAGAAGCTACTCTTAAAAATACTGCCGTAATAAATAGGACAATTACTGGCAGCAGGTGTTTTTTCCTCATTGAGGCAGCCCCCTGTTATAAAATAACTTCATCAGTTCAGAAAAATTTTTCAACTAAATCTACACTTAATAAATAATGATATAAACCCCAATTACCATTTAATCCATAAACCTATTTACAGTATCTATCAGTTCAGGGACAACTTTTTCACTCTCCCCTTCTTCTATGGCAGTGCTGACACATCCCTCAATATGCCTGTCAAGCACCTTTAAACCTGCATTTTTTAATGCACCTCTAATAGCTGTAATTTGAGTCAGGATATCAATACAATATTCTTCTTCTTCAATCATTTTTTTTACGCCTCTAACCTGCCCCTCAATCCGATTCAACCTGTTCAACAGAGCTTTTTTATCCTCTTTTTTTAAAGAACTCATTTCATTTTTGTCTATAGAAGACACAAAAACCACCTCCTGATACCTGCATTGAATATCTTTTCTAATAAGATATCATTGCTTTTACAAACTGTCAAATAAATGTTAGATAATTGACTTTATATGAAATTTTGCTATAATAACATTAACAAAAGTAAAAAGTTCAGGTTCTTCTCCACATCAGTTGTTGAAGGCTATGGAGAAGATCCTATAGCTATATCATTGGAGGGATGCCTATCATCAGAGACAGATTTTTTTCTACCTCTGTACCCAGTGAAAAGGTTCTAATCGTCAGCAGCAGAAGCAATTCACTGGAAGAACTTACCGAACTAACAAAAACAGCAGGAGGAGAAGTGGCTAAAAAAACAACTCACAATCCAGACAGCAAAGATCCAGCCTATTATATTGGCCGGGGAAAACTGGCTGAAATAAAGGATACGATAGAAAATTCCGATATTAATCTGGTGATAATTGATGGAGAATTATCACCGGCTCAACACCGCAATCTTGAAGAGGATCTCGAGACGAGAGTTATTGACAGAACTCAACTTATCCTCGATATATTTTCTATTCATGCTCGAACCAAGGAAAGCAAACTCCAGGTGGAAAAAGCCCAGCTGGAATACCTCTTTTCCAGACTTACCGGAAAAGGCGAAGAGCTCTCTCGCCTGGGGGCCGGAATAGGAACAAGAGGTCCCGGTGAAACAAAGCTGGAAACAGATAGAAGAAGGATTAATGACCGAATTCACCGCCTGAAAAAAGAGCTTGAAGAAATATCTCGCACCCGGGAAATCCAGCGCCAGGATAGACAGGATCCTATAATTGCTCTGGCCGGTTACACAAATGCAGGTAAATCCACCCTTTTAAATCAGATCACAAATGAGGATAATATGGTGGCTGATCAGCTCTTTGCCACTCTTGACTCAACACTGCACAGGTTTACCCTGCCTGGAGGTAAAAAGGCAATAATCACCGACACAGTAGGTTTTATTAAAAATCTTCCTCACCAGCTTATTGCTTCTTTCAGAGCTACCCTTGAAGAAATTACAGCAGCAGATATAATCCTCCATATTGCAGACGGCAGCAATCACAATCTGGAAAATCGCATAGATGTCGTTGAGGATGTATTAAATGACCTGGATGCAGATCCCCATGAAAAAATGCTGGTAATAAACAAAATAGATAAACTGCCCCGGGAGAAACTTGATGTTCTGCAGATGAATTATCCTGACGCCTGCTTCATATCTGCCCTGGAAGGAAAAGGAGTAGAAAAGCTGCTCGGAAATATCAATAAATCCATCAATGAAAGGCTGATCCATATTTCCTCTACCATTCCCTACGAGCGGGCGGGACTTATCGAAGAAATACACAACCGCGGTCAGGTTGAAGAAGAGGAATACTGTCAAAAAGGAATTGCTATATCGGCTCTTGTGCCCCGGGATATAGCCAGCAAAACTGGCCAGTTTGATAATAGAATATCCGATAAAAAAGTCTCATCCTGATACCAGGATGAGACTTTTTTTATTATATACTATTATATGCTATACTCCCGCTCATTCAGGTGACATGCAGACCAGTGGCCATCCTCATACTCTTTGAACTCCGGTTCTTCTTCGCTGCAGATATCCACCGCCTCCGGACAGCGCGGATGAAATCGACAGCCGGAGGGAGGATCCACAGGATCAGGCACATCCCCTTCCAGAATAATCCTCTCGCTTTCGTGGTGGGGATCCGCCACCGGAATAGCCGAAAGCAGGGAGCGGCTGTAAGGATGAAGGGTATTTTCGAAAAGCTCTCTCTCCTCGGCCAGCTCCACTATCTTCCCCAGATACATCACTGCTATGCGATCACTGATGTGCTGTACAACGCTTAAATCATGGGCGATAAATAGATAGGTCAAATTGAATTGTTCCTGCAGCTCCTCCATCAGATTTATCACCTGGGCCTGAATAGAAACATCCAGAGCTGAAACAGGCTCATCGGCTATTATCAGGCTGGGATTTACTGCAAGAGCCCTGGCTACACCTATGCGCTGACGCTGACCTCCGGAAAACTCATGAGGGTACCTTTTCATGTGATCGGGTAAAAGTCCCACTTCCTCTAAAAGCTCTCTCACTCGCTCTCTTCTTTCCTTCTTATTGTCAACCATATTATGGATATCAAGCGGTTCTCCAATTATGTCCTCTACCTTCATGCGAGGATTTAAGCTGGCATAGGGATCCTGAAAAATAATCTGCATCTCACGCCTTAAAGCCCTTAATTCCTCCTTTTTCAGCTCCAAAATATTCTGGTCTTCAAAATATATTTCACCTTCGGTTGCCTCAAGCAGCCTCAGTATCGTTCTGCCTGTGGTGGATTTTCCACAACCGGACTCCCCTACCAGCCCCAGTGTTTCTCCTCTTTTTATGGAAAAGCTGACATCATCAACGGCTCTAACATAACCCACTGTTCTCCTCAAAATACCAGCTTTTACGGGAAAATACTTCTTTACATTTTTTAGCTCCAGTAAAACGTCATTTTCTGAGGGCAAAATTAATACACCTCCAGCAGAATTAGCTCCAGTTGTTCTTTATTCAAAAATTAAGCGGTTTCCGCCTGTTGTTGTCTTTCTTTTAGCTCCTCAATGTGCCAGCAGCGCGATTGATGTCCTTTCTTCACCTCTTTGAGCGGTGGTTCCTCTTCATAACATCTATCATGAGCCATAAAGCATCGGGTGTTAAATTTGCAGCCCTCTGGAAAATCCAGGGGACTGGGCACCACTCCGGGTATGGCTTCCAGCTTATCCACCTTTTTGTGTATCTTCGGGATAGACTGCATAAGCCCCCACGTATAAGGATGGGAAGGATTATCAAATATCTCTTCCGCTGTGCTGTATTCCATAACTTTACCGGCATACATTACTCCTATCCTCTCGCAAACCTCCGCTATAACTCCCAGATCGTGGGTGATCATCATTATCGACATATCAAACTCATCCTCCAGTTCACCCATAAGCTCCAGTATCTGAGCCTGAATTGTCACATCCAGAGCAGTTGTGGGCTCATCTGCTATCAAAAGCTGGGGATCACAGGATAAAGCCATCGCTATCATTACTCTCTGGCGCATTCCCCCGCTCAGCTGATGAGGATATTCGTCCACCCTCTGTTCGGGCAGCGGTATCCCCACCTTTTTCAGCATCTCTATCGATTGCTCCCGGGCTTCCTTTTTGGAAACATCTTTATGCAATAAAATAGATTCTCCTATCTGATCCCCCACTGTATAAACCGGATTTAACGAGGTCATTGGCTCCTGAAAGATCATAGAAATATCATTACCCCTGATCTTTCGCATCTCCCTTTCGGGCAGATCTGTAAGATCCTTCCCCTCAAACATAATCTCGCCCTCAACTATCTCACCCGGGGGGGATTCCACAAGCCCCATAATGGATAGAGCCGTAACGCTTTTACCGCAGCCTGATTCTCCCACTATTCCCAGCGTTTCACCGGGATAAATCTCAAAATCAACTCCATCTACTGCCTTGACCACTCCTTCTTCCGTGAAAAAATATGTCTTCAAATTTTTCACGTCAATCAAACTTTCCTCTCTCTGCAAAAATCTCACCCACCTTCTTAATTTTGTGAAGAATTAAACTGCCCGATCAACTTCAAATTATATGCTTCGAAAAATTTCAAGTATCACTTCGCTTTATATCTTCCAAACATAAATAACATAAGTCCTGCATAAAAGTGAATTCAATTAAGATCTCTTTAATACACCTGCTTAATTTACTTCAATAAAACAGGGTTAAAATCCTTCAAAAAGAACAATTTTGGGAGAAAATATAGCGTTCCGGGCGAGCAATAACTTTTTGCAGTTTAACATCGTCAGGCAAAAATCTCTCTTTCAAATATAAATCCCCCAGTATTTCATGAAATGGCTGAAGCCACTCAATAAGAGCCAGTGTAAAATCCCCACTGTAAATCCTTTTCTGAAAGTTCTCCCATTCAATTCCTTGAGGAGAGATGGTTATACCACATATCTCCTGTCCTTTATGCATGATGCGTTCTGCAAGCTCATTATGATAATTATTTTCCCTGTAATATTTTAAATTTAAAGGTTCATGACTAATTTTGCAGATGGATTTTGCTCCCTGGGAATTCTCTATCTCTTTAAGATTCCTGCCGCTCATAAGATAAATACTGCTGTCTCCAGTAACTTCGTCTAAATCATAACCCCCTTCTTCAGCCGCTCTCAGAAATTTCTCTTCCACAGGACGGGACTTTTCCACTCGAGCAAAGTAATTTTCCTGAAGCAACCTCTTTAAGGCAACTTCAGATATATTACTTCGAATGACTTTTAGTTCCCCCTTTACCTGCCAGTAATATTTCCCGGGTTCACTTTCCTTCAAAACAAGAGTTTCTCCCGGTCTCCAGGATATCATTTCATAATTGCCCGCTCCCGCTTCAAAATTGTTGCTCAGAACGGAAGAACCGGGCATCTTTTTATAATAAAAAGTCCAGTTGCTTTTATCGCCTGACCACCCCCCCAATTTCTCCACCTTTTTTTTGTCTACTATTGCGCTCCCCGGAAAAGCACTGGACAGGACAGCCTGCAAAGATTTTTTCGCTCTCTCCTTATCATCCGGCTCATTTTTCGGCTGCAGGACTAAACTGTCATCGACGACACGAATGCGTTCAAGTATTTTACCATAAATTTTCCCCGCCTCTCCCGGAGAAAGAGAAGCCGGACAAACATCATCCAATTTTGAAACATCGGCAATGAATTCTCTAAGGCTGTTAACTGCGAACAATCTTTGCCATAGAAATCCACTGCTCCCTCCGGGCGTATCGTGCAGAAGCGACCTCATCAAACTGTATTTTATATCATTAACAGTAACTTTGCGGCCGCTATGAAATTTTTTATCATCTCTTATTTCTATTATGTATGACCTCTCTCCATTCTCCTCACAAACTTTTAATTTTGGATTATCCCTGGCCAGCTGTGGAGATAAACTATGGGTTTTCCTGTCATAGATATAAAGAAAACTGTATATATGTTCCCATACATGCTGATGTCCCTGATTGAAGCTAAAATGGGGGTCAAGTGTTGTCTCTGGAATGGCGGATATCTCAACCTTCCGGTTATTGGAGGAGCCAGGTATTTCCTCAGAAAGAGGATTTATTGCTCCAGCTTCCTGCCCTGGCAGCAAAAAGAAAATCATCGCTAGAAAAACCAGCCAATAAATTATTTTCGATTTTAAAGTTTTGAACCCCTCCAATTTAAAGTCCCTCATAAATCTACCTCCAGCAGAGATATTTTAAGCTGCCATTTCTATGGGTTATAATAGCAAAAGTCATTGAGGAGAAACACTATCTTCTCCTCTCCAGCCAGTCCTGCCAGGCTTTTTTAATCCTTTTTCTCAACTCCTCTCTGCTGCCATCATTTTTAATCACCAGATCTGCTCTTTTTTCTTTTTCTTTGATGTCAAGCTGGGCACTAAGCCGCTGGCAGGCATCAGCTCTAGAAATATTATTTCTCTCCTGCAGTCTTTCCAGCTGAGTTTCCTGGCTGCATGATATCACCCATACCTCCCGAAAAAGCTCCTCCAGATCGGCTTCATACAGCAGAGGAACAACAGCCACAACGCGAGGAGCATACTTTTTTTGGGCCAGCCTATTTTTTAACCTCTCTATGATATAGGGATGTGTTAACTTTTCCAGCTTCTGCCTCTGTTTTGAATCGTTAAATACCAGCTCCCCCAGCCTTTTCCTGTCTATACTTCCATCTTCTCTGAGGATTTCCCCTCCAAAATGAGCCACAACATCTTCGTAGGCAGGGCCATCCTGCCGCATTACCTGCCTGGATATATTATCAGCATCTATGATCTCCGCTCCAAACTCACGCAGATAACCTGCAGCGGTAGATTTGCCTGTAGCTATACCTCCTGTTAAACCGAGTGCCATACGATCACCTCAATTTTCAGCTCTGACATCTGGAGCAGTAATGCGAGGATCGACCGGAAACTTTGCATTTTTCAATCCGGGAGCCGCAGAAGGGGCATTCTTCTCCTTCTCTCCCATAGACATTAAGTTTTTCCTGAAAGTCTCCGGACTCACCCAGAGCATTGACATAATCGCTAAAAGACGTGCCGCTATATTTAATCCCCGCTTCAAGAACATCAATAATTGCTCCATATAGAGATTTTATTTCTCCGTTATCCAATTTACCTGCTGGTTTAATCGGCTTTATCCCGGCTCTGTATAGAGCCTCGTCGCTGTAAATATTTCCCAGGCCGGCCACATTGCTCTGATCAAGCAGCACAGACTTTATAGAAGCTTTTCTTCCATTTAAAATTTGCTTCAAATATTCCGGCGTAAAATCTTCATCAAATGGCTCTGGACCAAGCCTGGAAAAACTTCCAGCTTTATCTTCCTCATCATCATTAATCAGATAGAGTCTGCCGAATTTGCGCATGTTATTAAAAAAAAGTGCTTCTTTATATTTAAATCTGAAAATGACTCTGGTATATTTTTCAGGAGGAGCATCATTTTTTCTTATAAGAAGTTTGCCGGTCATGCGCAGATGAACTATAAGTTTTCTGTTCCGACAGAGTTCAATAATGATATATTTGCCTCTGCGATCAAGATCTTCTATTCTGCTTTCCCTTAATCCATTGCAAAACACCTCCACCTCTGGAGGATATCCTAAAACCATCTCCTCAAGAACCTCAATCCTGTTTATTATTTTACCACATATTCTTTTTTTTAAACCGCTTACAACGGTTTCTACTTCCGGGAGTTCAGGCATATTAATCCACCACTATCTCCTGTTTTTCCTTCCAGTTATTTCCCGCCTCAAGATCAACTATAAGAGGAACATCAAGATCATAACAGGATTCCATGGCTTTTTTGACTTCGAATGCTACGTCATTCAAATCCTCTTCTGGAACCTCAAGCACCAGTTCATCATGAACCTGCAGGAGCATTCTGCCAGCACAATTTTTCAACTTTTTATAAACATCGAGCATAGCCAGTTTCATTATATCCGCAGCGCTTCCCTGAATGGGAGTATTTATAGCTGTTCTCTCTGCAAAAGATCGCCGGTGGTAATTCGAGCTTTTAATATCCGGAATATACCGCCTGCGATTAAAAAGTGTGGTAACATAACCTTTTTCTCCTGCCTCTTTTACAATTTCATCCATATACTTTTCAACACCTTCAAACCTTTCGAAATACCTATCAATATATTTCTCTGCTTCCTGACGGGATATATCGAGATCCTGGCTCAGACCATAAGCACTCATGCCGTATGCTATGCCAAAATTTATAACCTTGGCCTTTCTTCTCATATTTCCAGTAACCTCATCCCGCTCTACCTGAAATATCCTGCAGGCGGTTTCATTATGAATATCTCCCCCCTCTGCAAATGTCTCCAGGAGAGCTTTATCACCACTGATATGGGCCAGTATTCGAAGCTCTATTTGAGAATAATCAGCACACAGAAGCTTCCAGTTTTCGTTGCCGGGTAAAAAAGCTCTGCGGATTTCCCTTCCCTCTTCGCTGCGGATGGGAATGTTCTGCAGATTGGGGTCAGTAGAGCTCAATCTACCTGTGGCCGTTACCATTTGATTGAAACTTGTATGGATTCTTCCGGTTTCCTCATTAACAAGTGGAGGCAAAGCTTCCAGATAGGTGGATTTTAACTTAGACCAGTGCCGATATTCCATAATCAGCGGTACAATGGGATGCATATCCTCCAGCTCTTCCAGAACTGACATGCTGGTGGAGTACCCGGTCTTGGTCTTCTTAATGACGGGCAATTCCAGTTTATCAAATAATATCTCTCCCACCTGCTGAGGAGAATTGAGATTGAATTTCTCACCGGCGAGTTCATGAGCTTGCTCAATTATTTCGTCTATTCTCTCCTGCCAGCGGTCTGAAAGTTCTTTGAGATAATCCCGATCAATTCTTATGCCAAAATACTGCATATGTGCCAGAGGAGCTAAAAGAGGAATTTCCAGGTCCCGATAAAGCTTCAATAAATTCTTATTCTGAAGCTGAGACAGCAAATTTTCCTCCAAAACGTCAAGGTTTTCCAGAACAAAAGCCATAAGTTTCTCCCGGGATATATCCTCATCTACCTCGACTTCAAGCTCTTCTCTGAGAATCTCATTATACTCTGGCAGACTTTCGGAAGGATTCAGCAGATAACGGGCCAGCCTGGGTTCAAAATCTATCTCTGGCAGCCTCTTTTCTCCTTCACAGAGAGCCAGCAACACTTTTTTGCCCGCAGCAGCCTTCACGCCTATCTCATCATCGTAAAATACATCCCGCAGCTCTTTCAGCAGTGAGACTGAGGACCTGTAAACTTCAGTGTCCGGGCCCATAATCAGGAGGTCACCCCTGACTCTTCTTGGATTAGTATCATCCGAAAATAGTGCGGCAGCTCTTAACTCTCCCTGCTGTTTTATATCTTTTTTAAGTTTATTCAGGGAACCGTTATCCAGATTCTTTATATTAATATTCTGGCCATCCAGAGTTGTCCGGTCGGACTCAAACCGATCGAGCAGGCTGTTAAAATCCAGCTCAGCCAAAAACTCATATACTTCGCCCTCGTCAAAGCCTCCCCAGCGACAGTCCTTCTCATTAAAGTTAACAGGCACATCAGTGTCAATCAATCCCAATCTTTTACTCATCCGGGCCTGCTCAGAATTTTTTCTTAAGTTTTCCTTTCTTTTTTTGCCAGAAACCTGATCTATATTTTCAAGGATTGTCTCAAGATCGGAAAACTCCTTGAGCAGTTTGGTGGCGGTCTTTTCACCTATCCCTGGAACACCGGGAATGTTATCGGAGCTGTCTCCCATTAAACCTTTCATATCAACTAGCTGATCCGGTTCAAGCTCATATTCCTCTCGAACTCTTTCAAGATTATATTTCACCAGATCGGTAATGCCCTGTTTTGTGTATAAAACGTTAATATTATCATCAACCAGCTGCAGAGCATCCCTGTCACCGGTCACAATATTAACTATATAACCCTGATTTTCGGCCTGCCGGGCAAGTGTCCCTATGATATCGTCGGCCTCATAACCTTCACTTTCAAAAATTGGGATGTTAAATACATCAAGCAATCCTTTTATCCTATCAAATTGTGGCTTGAGCTCCTCAGGGGTTTCTTTGCGATCTGCTTTATAATCTTCATATTCCTCATGACGAAAGGTCTTGCCCTCTCTGTCAAAAGCCACAGCAAGAAAGCCGGGAGAATTTTCGTCCATAAGCCGGAGAAGCATTTTAGTAAACCCGAAGACTGAATTGGTATATTCTCCTTCCGAGTTCGTTAACATGGGCAGGGCATAAAACGCCCTGTGAGCCAGGCTGTGCCCATCAAGAAAATAAACCTCATTTTCTTCTTCTTGCTCAAACTGTTTCATCCACTATCATCTCCTCAATTATCAGGAAATATTTCCCTTCCCTCGCGAAGGTCAGAACAATTGAGATTGCTCTCCATGTATATTTGCAGCCTGTCCATATCTTCATCAAATATCTGTCCCACCAGTTCTTCCTGGATAACTTTTTGCAGAAAACTGTGTTCCTGTATAAATTCATCGTTTAAAGCATAATAAATCCACTGAGCATCACGCCGGGGAGAAATGATATCGGCATCCTTTAATTTCCCCAGATGTCGGGAAACATTGGATTGAGTTGTTCCCATAATATTTTCTAATTCACAGACACAAAGTTCCCGGTTGTTTATAAGGTTTAAAATTCTTAACCTATTTTTGTGAGCAAGAGCCTTAAATACAGTTTCAACCTGCATAGCAACCCTCCTCAATTGACTTATCCAGAAGTGTTAGATTTTGAGGGCCCTGCCTCTAAATTGAAACTCAAAGGCAAAAGTATAATAGAATTTTAAATGTCCGCTCAAAAATATCATATAAAATCGCCATCATGATACTAACGCGAGGGAAAATTTCATTGTGAATAAAGCTTTATATCTTCCAGGAACAAGATTTTTAGGGTGCATTTAAACAAAATGCAATAACTGATGTGGAGAAAAACCTTATTTTTTAAACCTGAACAATGCTTCAATTTTTATATCATCCTCAATCTTAATCATCATCTCTTTATTTTCGCTTTCTACATCTCCAGACCAGCGCAGAAATTCCCAGCCTGCTCTGGGTTCAGCCTGGAGCCAAACCTCCTCGTCGTAATAATAATATTCTTTTTCCGGCTCAAACCTTACCTCTCCATCACCGAAAATTTCAACTGATATTTCATATTCTATCGGCATAAACTCAGCCTTTATTTCCATATCATCATCTACAACAACAGATAATTCAGGGTCATCTCCGGTAACATCCCCGCTCCAGCGATAAAATTCAAAGCCAGGAGCAGCTTCCGAGGTGAGATAAACTCTCTCTCCTTTTTCCAGGTGCTCTCTATCCGGTTCAATATTAATATGACCCTTTTCTTCATTGTAGTCAATCTTTATGCTGTACTCCTCCACCTCAAACACTGCTTTTATCTCCATATCCTGCTCAACTTCTAACTCCACTGTCCTATCGTCTTCCTCTGTATCTCCCTCCCAGCCATCAAATCTCCAGCCGGAGGCTGCTTCCGCTGAAAGCTC
>CAZVZM010000011.1:0-4636 GCA_964630835.1 uncultured Halanaerobiaceae bacterium | reverse complement strand
TACTCAATATCTCCGGCCCAGCTCTCAAATCTATATCCCGGTCGGGGCTCGGCCTTAAGTGTTACGTCCTCACCGTGCTGGTAAAGGTCTCTCTCCGGATCTATTTCCACCTCACCGGCTTCCTCTTCGATAACTTTAATATCCAGCTCATAAAGCTGACTGGTAAACTCTGCCCCTATCTCCATGTCCTTATCTATAACAATTTCTGTCTCTGGCTCCTCTTCCTCTATATCTCCAAACCAGCGAACAAAGCTATATCCTTCAACGGGCTCAGCTAAAAGCTCCACTCTGTCCCCATAATGATAGCGATCGCGCTCGGGATCGATAGTTACTTCTCCTCTATCTTCATTGTAATCAATCTCTATGCTGTACTCCTCCGCCTCAAATACAGCTATTATCTCCATATCCTGCTCAACTTCTAACTCCACTGTCCTATCGTCTTCCTCTATATCTCCCTCCCAGCCATCAAATCTCCAGCCGGAGGCTGCTTCTGCTGAAAGCTCGATAATCTCTCCTGATTGGTAGGAATATTCCCCGGGAGCAGGTTCAATTTCTCCCTCTCCCTCCATCTCAAAAATCACTGTATGCTCATCGACGAATAAATCGCTAAATAAAAGAATCCCCGCCCCTGCCAGAAAAACAAGAAGCAATATAATGATCACTGTCCAGCGTTTAAAATTACTTTTTTCTTCACTTTCACCACTTCTTTCAGCCATGCGATCCACCTCTTATATAAAATTATGTGTTATAAAGGGGCAATCTTGTTAAATGAAAGCAAAGCAAAATTTTACTATGAAGGGAGCCTGTAATTTTCAGGAATAAGCATTATAGAAGAGAACTTCAACAAAATTCAACAACTGATTTGAACAAAAACTTCCTCTTATATTATTAATTCATCATCTATAATAAATATCCTCCATAAGAATGCTACAAAAGCTTTTCAGAAATTCATTCCTTGCATTTTTACATAATCATGACTATAATTAAGTCAAAATAATTGGCTCATTTTAAATATCGTTATCAAAAAATAGCCATTCTGAAGCTATAACAACTCAACTCTATTTTTTGAAGATATAATGGAAAGCGACACTGGAAATTTTTCAAAGCTCAGGCCAGGTCCATAACACAAAAATTGTGTCCTGGGCTCAGGACATACAGGGCTGAGCGTGAACCCGGGGAGGAGCTTTCGTAGAGGCAACACTATTTGGGACTGAAAACTGAATTCTTGAAGAAGAAAAATATTTCACGTGAACTAATCCTCATTATTTTCGGAAATGAGTTTTATCAGAATGAACTTAAACAAGATTCAATAAATGATGTCGAGAAGAAGCAAATAATTAAACGGGAGAGATATTATGCGCAGAAAAGCTGATTTTGATACTCGCAGTCTTTCACTTCAAAGTAGTTATCATCCTTCTCCAGAGGCGTGGGAGGAACAGATTTTTTATTTTTTACTGGTGGACAGATTTTGCGATGACAGAGAACGCCCCCTCTATGACCCCGAGGAAGATTACGAAAACGCCCTGACATCTCAGGAGGACAGACAGAAGTGGGAAAAACAGGGAGAAAAATGGAATGGAGGTAACCTTTCCGGCCTTATAAATAGGCTGGATTATCTGCAGGAGCTGGGTATAACGACAATCTGGATAAGTCCGGTTTTAAAACAGGCTCCTTTCGCAGATACCTATCATGGCTATGGCATTCAAAATTTTTTGGCCATCGACCCCCATTTTGGGTGTTTTAAAGATTTAAAAAATCTTACGGAAGCAGCCCATTCGAGGGGAATGTTTATTATCCTCGATGTGATATTGAACCATGCGGGAGATGTTTTCAGTTATGAGGAACACGAACCGCAATATGATGGTAGCAAACATCCTGTAAAGGGCTTTAGAGACGAAACTGGAGCTGCCAATATAGATCCATACAATCCTGATAGAGATGCGGCCTGGCCCGAGGGGGGAGTATGGCCTGAGGAAATTTTTAATCTCGATACATTCAGTCGCTCAGGCAGAATAGTTGACTGGGATGACTACCCTCAATATATAGAGGGAGATTTCTATTCTTTAAAAAACATATGTACTGGAGAAGGATCTCTGGAAAATTACAGGGCATCTCCTGCTCTGGAAACTTTAACCCGCTGCTATAAGTACTGGATTGCTCTCACTGATATAGACGGTTTTCGCCTGGATACAGTTAAGCATTTACACCCGGGAGCAACCCGTTATTTTGTAAGAGAAATACATGAATTTGCTCATACTCTGGGTAAAAAGAACTTTTATATTATCGGAGAAATTACTGGCGGAATGGAGTTTGCCCGGGATATGCTAAAGAAAACCGGGCTTAATGCAGCTCTGGGGATAAACAGAATACCTGAACATCTTGAAGGAACTGCCAAGGGCTATCGATCAGCTGAAGATTATTTTTCCATTTTTAAAAACTCTCAGCTCCTGGGTGAAGACGAATACAGGTGGTATAAGGATAATGTAATCACAATGTTCGATGATCATGATATGGTTTATCAGCAGGATTATAAAGAGAGGTTCTGCGCAGATAAAAAGACTGCCCCTTTATTGAAAAACGCCATTTTCCTTAATCTCTTTACCCCGGGTATACCCTGCCTCTATTACGGAACTGAACAGGCCTTTGATGGTAGTGGAGATAGAGATAAATATGTTCGGGAAGCTATGTTTGGAGGAGAATTTGGAGCTTTTCGAACCCGCGGACGCAGTTTTTTTGATAAAGAACATCCTGTTTATAAAGAGATGGGCAGGCTTGCAGAGCTGAGAAAAAAACATGATGCACTAAAAATGGGCAGGCAGTATCTCCGCCAAAAAGCAGAGCCCGGTGAAAATTTTCAGCTTCCTCAGCTGCCCTCCCAAAAAAGATATGAAGGTCTGGTCTGCTGGTCACGCATATTTAGCCAGCAGGAATATCTGCTGGCTATAAATTGCAGTCTCGAAGATAATACAGAGGCAAAAGTGATGATTGATAGCGATTTGCACGAACCTTATGAAACATTTACCTGCATATACTCCTCCGATCCAGACCGGGAAGGAACACAACTGGAAATAAGCGTTCTAGATGATGAGAATTATTTTATAAATATCTTACTACCCCCGCAGGGAAGAGCAATTTATAGATGTATTCCTCAATAATAATAAATGGTATACTAAGAGGCAAAGTAATACTCGAAATTTTTCTAAGCCATTCTCAAATCCATAGCCTAAAACTAAATTTGAAAAGAGAAAAATTTATTGTGAAGTAAGCTTAAGATCTTCCAGTATCGGAGCGGACAGATATCCAAAATAACTGTTTATTTGAGTTCTAAAGGGCGACCAAATCGGCCTCAAGAAATTTGAGCTTAAAATAAGAAGCTCAGGGCTGAAAAACGAGCCCTGAGCAGATGAGTAAAAATTTATACACTGCGGTAAAATAGTATACCTTTTCGAAAAGATT
The DNA here is from genome assembly GCA_964630835.1 of uncultured Halanaerobiaceae bacterium. Lineage (GTDB taxonomy): Bacteria > Bacillota > Halanaerobiia > Halanaerobiales > Halarsenatibacteraceae > Halarsenatibacter. Next base: position 1,180 of record CAZVZM010000011.1, on the reverse strand, counting down.
TTTAAATTACTATGTCCTCAGCCCTGGCTTTTTTAAGGTAATCCATGCAACCATCATCATTGCCCAGCAGTGTTTCGGAAGCTGTGATCAGCGACATTAGATGTTCATCGAGAGGATCAATTATGGCACTGTCCATTCCCCGGCTCCTGGCCAAAATGCAGAAAGCTCTATTTAGAAGAGGCCTTAAAGGCATGCCATGCGAAATATTGCTGAGTCCGCAGGTAATATGTACCTCCGGATACTTTTCTCTTATCTTCTCTATTGCATTTAGAATATGCAGACCCATTTCCTGATCTGTGCCGATGGGCTGGATGATAGGATCCACAAATATCCTGTCTTCTTCGATACCATCTGACTTCAATTTATCCACAAGACTTGTAGCAATCCTTATTCTATCGTCGCAGTCATCGGGCATTCCCTCATCTTCCATTAACAGTGCTATTACTTTTGCATCATATTCCTTAATAAGAGGTAGCACATCTTCATACCTTTCATCTTCGTCCGTAATGGAATTAACAAGAGCCTGGCCTTCGTGTTTTTCCAGTCCCACCTCTATAGCCTCGGGATCAGGGCTGTCAACACTCAAGGGAACATCTACTACTTCCTGGGCAGTTTCCACAAGCCATTCCATAGCCTCGACTTCCTGCTTGATAAGTGTGCCGCAATTAACATCGACATAATCCGCCCCGGCCTCTTCCTGTTTTTTTGCCAGATCCTGAATAAATTCTGTATCTCTCTCCTTGACGGCCTCTTCCAGACCCTCTCGACTGGTGTTTATAAGTTCACCTACAATAATCATTCCTGATACCTCCTTTTAAATTTGACAGCGCAGACTAATGTAATCGCTGTCATTTTTTTTACCATGATTATGTTATCCACATATTATTATAATCTATTTCGAGAAAAAAATAAAGCGAAACAGCGATTATTTTTCTGTTGCAAACGTCTATTCCACCTGATATTATTACTGTACAGAGATTAAAAAACTCATATAAAATTATACCGGACATATAATCTATTTTTTTAATATCTAATTTTTCCAAAACTGTTTTTGTGAAAAGAAACAATATAGGCTGTAAAACCATTGCTATTCATCTTTTCTTTTGGAAGCTATGATCTTACAAGAGAAAGCTTAAATGACACTGACAGTATTTTAAGCCCGGCTCAGGTCCCGAGTCAG
>CAZVZM010000010.1:0-47129 GCA_964630835.1 uncultured Halanaerobiaceae bacterium | reverse complement strand
TTCATGTGCAGCTTGTAATCTGTCCCGGGTGGAATGATGGAGAAGAGCTGGATAAGACTCTCTTAGATTTGTTAGAGTTTGCCTCTTCTCTTCTTTCTGTAGGGGTAATTCCTGTTGGATTAACGGGCTGGCGAGATAATCAAGAAATTTTGAGTTCAATTACCCCTCAAAAAGCCGAAAAAATTATCACAAAAGTTGAAAATTGGAGAGAAAAATACCGGCAAAGAGCGGGAAAGGAGTGCATATATCCCGCTGACGAATTATTTTTTATGGCAGATAAAAAAATACCCGCCGGTTCCTATTACGATGATTTTCCCCAGCTGGAAAATGGTATTGGAATGACCAGACTCTTGCGCAAAAAATATTTTGACTGCAGAGAAAATTATTTTAATAGGTCAGCATCTGATTTTTCAGGTACCATCATCACTTCACCTCTGGGGGAAAAGGCCATTGCCCCGGTAATTTCCGATCTCAAAAAAATTTCAGGTGCGGATATTAATACTGTTATTGTACAGAATAATTATCTGGGAGAGGAAATAACAGTTACAGGGCTAATTTCAGGACAGGATACTCTAAGAGCTCTGAAAGCCGATTATATAAAAGAAAAAATATTTCTTCCGGGGAATATGTTTAATGACGATGGCCTCACTCTTGATGATTATTCGCTGGAGGAGATGCAGCAGAGTTTTTCCCATCATGAGCTGATAAAATGTGAAGGAATCGATGAGCTTCTGGAGGTGATTTTCAATGGCCAGACCTGTGGTGGCCATTGTGGGAAGACCCAATGTAGGTAAATCCACATTATTTAACAGTTTAATAAGAGAGAGAAAAGCTATAGTTGAAGGCACCCCAAATTTGACCCGTGATAGGATATACGGCAGCACTTCCTGGCAGGGAAAAGATTTTACTGTTGTTGATACCGGAGGACTGGAGCTGGAAACTTCGGATAAATTTAAGGAGCAGATCCAATTTCAGGTGGAACAGGCCATCCAGGAAGCTGACCTGATAGTTTTTGTTGTTGATGTGCGCGAGGGTATAACCACTCTCGACGAAGAAATAGCTAATAAATTGAGGCAAAGCCAGAGAGAAGTTATAGTTACGGCAAATAAAATGGATGATTTTAAAAGTCAGGAGATGCCGTGGGAGTTTTATAATCTTGGCTTTCCTGAGGTGATTCCTGTCTCTGCTGAACACAGAAAGAATTTGGGGGATTTGCAGGAAAAAATTATTTCCTGTCTATCTGAATTTCCTTCCCAGGAAAAAAAACAGGAGGACATAATTGATGTGGCAGTGGTAGGAAGGCCCAATGTTGGAAAATCAACATTGATAAATCAAATTTTGGGCCAGGAAAGAGTTATTGTCAGTCCGGATCCTGGAACTACAAGGGATGCTGTAGACACCCGGTTTAAAAGGAACAGCAGTGAATTTAATCTCATAGACACTGCCGGACTGCGAAGAAAATCTCGGGTACATGAGGATGTAGAGTATTACAGCAATTTAAGAGCAATAAAAGCCATAGAGAGAGCAGATACAGTGGTCATGATGCTTGATGCTCTTGAGGCAGTCACAGAACAGGACAAAAAAATCGTGGGGTACGCTCATGAAGAGGGCAGACCAGTAGTGCTGGTAATCAATAAATGGGATCTTGTAGACGCACAGACTCATACTGTCGATCGTTTTAGAGAAGAAATATATTATGAACTAAAATTTTTGAACTATGCTCCGGTGACTTTTGTTTCCGCACTAACCGGGTTGAGAATTGGTGAAGTGCTGGATCTTGTGGAGTATGTATATGATCAATCACTCCAGCGAGTAAAGACCGGTGTTCTAAATGAAGTTATCCAGGATGCTGTTCAGATGAATCCACCACCTTCATATAAGGGCAGGCAGCTGAAAATATTTTATGCCACTCAGGTTAATGTACATCCTCCCCGTCTGAAAATTTTTGTTAATGATCCTGAGTTAGTTCACTTCGCTTACAAAAGATTTTTGGAAAATGAGCTGCGCGAAGCCTTTGGTTTTGTAGGTTCTCCCCTTGTATTAGAGTTTAAGGAGCGAGAATAAAAGAAAGAAGCATGTCAGAATGAGGAGGAAATGATTCATGGAAATTGTTTTTCTTTCTGCGGCGGCCTATCTGTTTGGTTCTGTTCCCACCGGGTATATTGTCACCAGAAAGCTTCTCCAGAAAGATATAAGAAGGCATGGAAGCGGTAACGTTGGAGCCACAAATGTTGCAAGAAAACTGGGTTTTAAAATGGGAGCAGCCGTGGCAGCAGTTGACATCGCTAAAGGCTTCATACCGGTTATGCTGGGACGACTTTTTCTCCCGGAAGGTTATCCCCTATACTTTCTTTATCTTATCGGGCTTGCTGCAATACTCGGACATGACAATTCAATTTTTCTAAAATTTGACGGCGGAAAAGGTGTCGCTACTACATTCGGAGCTATTCTGGCCATTTCCCCTCCTGCTTTTGTTATTCTCGGTCTTGTCTGGTTAGCAATCACCTATTTTCTCAGAATTGTCTCTGTAGCTTCTCTCGCTGGCACCCTGACCATTCCCTTATCTGCCTTTATTTTTGGCGATTCTATATCAGAAATAGCATTTGGAGCCGTAATTTTTCTTTCCATAGCTGTCACTCACAGAGGAAACATCAAACGCCTTCTTAAGGGAGAAGAGAAACCCATACAGCCTGGAAGCGGCTAAATCTTATCTAAAATCGTATCCCCGGATTTAATAAATGAGGTTGGGGAGTACTATATTTTTAAGCGGAGTGATAATAATATGGGAGAGCTCTGTTCTGTTATTGGATGTGGGAGCTGGGGCACCGCCATTGCTACAGCTCTGGCTCGCAATGACCACAGCGTGAAGATTTATTCCCGCAGAGAAAAACAGGTTAAAACAATCAACAGCGCGGGAGAAAACAGGGACTATTTTCCTGGAGTTAAACTTCCGAAACAGGTTACTGCAACAACCGATATAAATTATTGTCTGCAAAATGCTTCCTTTATTTTCATTTCTGTTCCGACTTCTGCCACACTGGATACTATTCAGCAGATTAGCACTGACCTGCCTGAAAACGGAGTTGTTATATCAACAGCTAAAGGTCTACAGGTTGAAAGTTTTAAGACTAATTATCAGATGATATCCGAAAATACTGATCTGCCTGTCTGTGTTCTTTCAGGACCCACTCATGCTGAGGAAGTCATTAAAAATCAACCTTCCGCCGCCGTTGTAGCTTCAAAATCCAGAGCTGCTGCCAGAAATGTTCAGGACCTCTTGAGAAGCAGACGCTTTCGCATATATACTAACCCTGATGTTAGAGGTGTTGAGCTGGGAGGTGCAGTTAAAAACGTCATAGCTGTTGCTGCAGGCGCATCTGATGGCCTTGGTTATGGTGATAATGCCAGGGCGGCTCTCATTACGAGAGGGCTTGCAGAGATAGGCAGACTGGGAGAGGAGCTGGGAGCAAATTTTTTATCTTTTTCCGGGCTTTCAGGCCTGGGAGATTTGATTGTAACCTGCAACAGCACTCACAGCCGCAATAGAACTTTTGGATACAAAATTGGCCAGGGAAAAGATCGTGACACCGCTCTCGAAGAAGTTGGCCAGGTAGTGGAAGGAGTAAGAACGACCAGGGCAATTTACAAACAAAAGCAAATGGGGAAGATATCGGCAGATATGCCGATAACTGAGGAAATTTACAGAGTTTTATTTGAAGATAAATCTCCTCTGGAAGCAGTGGATAATCTCATGACCAGAGATCCAAAGACCGAGCTAAAAAAATGGAAACAGTAAATATGGACAAAAGTATTGAAATTAACGGGATTTTTAGCAATTTTCTTTATTTCAGAGCAGGAAAATTTGTAAATATCAAGAATATAAGAAATAACAGAGGTATGATTAATCAAATAAAATTTTGAAGGAGGTGAGATTATGACAAAGACCGAATTAATTGATCACGTGGCTGAAAAAACCGGGATGACAAAAAAGGACTGTGACACAATTATCAATGCTACTTTTGATTCGATTATGGATTATCTGGAAGATGAGTCAGAGAAAGAGGAAGAAGAACGAGATAAAGTACAGATTATTGGATTTGGCAGCTTTGAAGTGAGAGATCGTCAGGAGAGGGAAGGTCGCAATCCACAAAATCCTGAGGAAACAATAACTATTCCGGCACGCAGCGTGCCAGTATTTCGGGCCGGTAAGACGTTTAAAGAAGCTGTAAAATAATAATAATTTTTTTGAAATCAACACAGCAGCAAATTTGCGCTAAATTTAAGGCTACATAGACACGAAGTGCATTGAATTGAGGCATAAAATTTATCAATAAATATCAATTTTTTTGCAGAAGGGCATCCCGGCCCTTCTTTTTTTATTTTCCATGCAATGATTTTATATCTGCAATATTTTTAATTCTGTTAAGGTATGTATCAAGAGAAAATTTTCTTTCCAGACCATTTCTGTTCATATATCTTACCTTTCCAAAAATTTTTCTTTCCTGCCAGGCTCTGTCATGTTTGCCAAAACACCATGCTATACCGGAGTAACTATTGGGATCGCGACCATCAAGAGCATATTTGTTATTGAGGTAAAGAGAGATATTATAACTTTTAACCGGATTTTCAGTCCATTCCAGGATTTTCTTCCCCCAGTACATACGCATGTAATTGTGAATTTTCCCTGAATGAACCAGCTCCAGCTGTGCGGCATTCCAGCATTTATCATGGGTTTTTGCATTTTCAAATTCCTGCGTGCTGTAAATATATTCACGGTCATCACCCTGATGAATTGCCAGGGTTTCCCTGGCCCATTCAGGCAGCATATCGGGATATTTATCATAATTTTGATTAAAATAGGTGAAATTAAAACTGAGCTCTCTTCTAACGGTGAGTTCCTCCCAGAAATTTTCTATCTTCATATCGTTTTGTTCTGCGTGATTTTTTGCCTTTAGAGCTATCTCGCGGGGGGATATGTGGCCAAAATGCAGATAGGGACTGAGATTGGATTCGCAATTTTCATCTGGATTGCTGCGCTGGTCTTCGTATTTGAGAAGATTTTCTTCTAAAAAAATATTGAGTTTCTTACAGGCCTTTTTGTAACCTCCTTTCCAGCTATCAAGGGAAGGTGTAACTGCAGGAGTGCAAACCATCTGATTAAGAAATTTCTTTTTATCGGAAAAAGATTTCGGAAATGAAGATAAGTGATTTCCAGAAGTCATACCTGAAGGAATTTTCCAGATCTTTAGATGTTTTTTGTGTTTTTCTTTCAGCTTTTTTCTTATTGTATAGGCAGCATACTCCTCCTTGCTGGAAGCTGCTTTGACAGGGACTATCAAATTTGTAGATATTTCCAGCAGGGAGATATCCAGTGTATCTGCCAGATTTTCTCTCCATCGACGGGTGGGTTTTAAATAACCGCTGTCACAGATAACCAGGGCTGCCTCATTGGCCAGCTGTTTTAATACAGGAACAGGGTTTCCCACTGATATCGAGAACCCTATATCTTTTTCTTTAAGCATAGTTTTTACTTCCTGAATACCATCATACATAAAAGAAAAATGGCGTCTATTTGCTTCAGGATAATCCGGTGTAAAGATAAAACCTGTAAGACAGGGGATTTTAAAGCTTTGACTTAGTAATGCAGCTGCTGCAAGAGCTTTGTTATCTTTTACCCGCTGTGCTCCCTGCATCCAGTACAGCAGATACTTCCCCTCCGAATTGGGTGGTCTTTTATTTTTAAATTCATAATCCATATCTGTGAAATTATTTTCGTCCAAAATGTTAGTAATATCACTCTGCGATATAGTAATAATGCTGCCCTCCTCTATTAACTGGCCCCTTTATTTTTAGTTGAAGCAGCCAGGTTATTGATATTATTTTTTTAATTCTTATATACATAAGCTGTTGTATTTTGTTTAAGTGTACTTTCATAATTATTGTTTTTGGAAACTATAAAGCTCCTCTCACAATGAAATTTTTCCACCCCTCATTTTGGGCTTCGGTCCAAAACTAGTGCTACTTTCGCAGGAGATCCTCCATGAGCTCACACTCAGCCCGGCACATTCTGAACCGGAGACACAATTTTTGACCATGGACCTGACTCAGGCTTCGAAAAATTTCGAGTATCAATTCGCTTTATAACTTTCCATTAAATATATTATCTACTATAAGCATAAATAGCGTTTTTTCTCACAGTAACGGCACTGGAGAAGAACCATATTTTTCACAAAAAATTTATACATCTGGCAGGATGATTCTTCTCTTCCAAGAATATTATAATAGAGACAAAAAGTAAAGGCAAGATTTATTTTTCTTCAAAATATCCTTACAGGGAGGTAAATTATATGATAAAAGAGGTGGTTCAGGCCCTTAATGATCAGCTGAACATGGAATTATATTCTGCCTATATTTATCAGGCGATGGCAGCTCAATTTCACTCTGAGGGAAGAGAGGGATTTGCAAACTGGTTCGATGCCCAGGCCCGTGAAGAACTGGAGCATGCCCGCAAAATTTACGATCATCTTAATGAGAGGGGTGAAAGAGTTGAACTTGAGGCTGTAGATAAGCCTCCTTTCAGCTGGGATTCTGTGCTCGATGCATTTCAGGATGCCCTTGAGCATGAAAAGAAAGTAACGGAGTCTATTAACAACCTGGTTGCACTGGCCCGGGAGAATGATGATTATGCAACTGAATCTTTTCTACAGTGGTTTGTAGATGAGCAGGTAGAAGAAGAAGATTCCGTAGGAGCTATTGTTGAAAAGCTTGAAAGATTAGACGAGACAGGCCTAATGGTTCTTGATAGAGAGCTGAGTGAAAGGCAGTAGATTAATATAAGACCAGAAGAAGGTATGAGGCTCCGCTTATATGAAATTTTTCCTCTGCCTGGACTTAGCTTTCGGCCAAAAAAATATTTCTACTATCACGAAAGCTCATTCCAACACATTCTGGGCCGGGGACAAAATTTTTTGGCCCTGGATTTGACCAATCAATAAAAAGAAGATCTTTATATATTTAAATACCGCACCTCAGAAAGCGGGCTGTGTCAGGCAGCCCGTTTCCTGCTTGATTGAGATCGCAATTTCAGGTATAATTATGTTATACACTGCCCGCATAACTATTTAGGGCGGTGGGGGTTGATATTTATGTTAAAAACTATAAAAAATTATTGTCACGTTTCAGTCCCGGATCAGAAAATAATGACACAATACTCCTTCAGGTTAAAGATGAAAGCTGCGGCAATGAAATACCGGTTAGAGTAATTAAATCTCACGACCTTCACAGAATTTACGAGGATGAACTTCCGGGAAATTACAGGCTAAAGAAGGTTGTCATTTGTGATGAGTGTTTTAACAAAATATGGCTTGAGGTCTATTTTGACAGCTCGTATTCCATTGTATCCCGGGAAGCTGAAGGCGGTAAAATTATTAACTTTGGCTGATTATTGATATCAAATTTCCCAAAAATATCAGGGGTATTTTGGGCAGGGTCAGAGGAGGAATTTATTATTATAATCATAGAAAATTTATCCGAAATTTATCCTGCAGCTGACGAAGAGGTTATTGAAAATGGATATATAGTCCTAAAAGAGGATGAAATTTTATCTGTTGGAGCGATGGATGATGAAAAGCATGGAAACATTCAAAGGAACCTGCAAAAAGATAATTCCTCCCCGCGAAAAATTTCTGGAGAAAATATGATTGCGATGCCAGGTATGATAAATACTCATACCCACACCGGGATGAGTATTCTCAGAGGATACGCCGATGATCTTGAATTGATGACCTGGCTGCAGGATAAAATCTGGCCCATGGAAGCAAAAATGACAGCTGAAGATATTGAGTGGGGCTGCCGTCTGGCGGTTCTGGAGATGATAAAAAACGGAATAACTGCTTTTAATGACATGTATTTTTCTATGGACAGAGTTGCGAGAGTAGTGGAAAAGGCAGGTATGAGAGCGCAGTTAGGATATGGTCTAATCCAGGAAAATGACGGCCAGAAAGGCCTGGATTACTCCCGGGAATTTATAGAGTCATATCACAACCAGTCTGAAGGCAGGCTAACCTGCAATGTTGCTCCTCATGCTCCCTATACCTGCGGCCAAAATTATTTAAAGAGAGTTTTAGATATTGCGGAAGATTACGGAGTTAATATTCATATACATGTTTCTGAGACTGAAAATGAAGTGGAAGACTTCAAAAATAGTAAAGGTTTGAGTCCTGTAGCTTATCTGGACAAACTGGGCATGTTTGAACAGGATGTTATTGCAGTTCATTGCGTTCATGTAAGCAGGGAAGACATTGAGCTGCTGGCGAAAAGAGGTGCAGCGGTGTCTCACAATCCCAGCAGCAATACAAAGCTGGCCAGCGGCATAGCGCCTGTGAAAGAAATGAGAGAAGAAGGAATAACCGTTGCTTTGGGTACCGACAGTTCAGCCAGCAATAACAGTCTTGATATGGTATCTGAAGCCAGAATGGCTTCCTATCTTCAGAAGGTTTCATGTGGAGATCCCACCGCCCTGGATTTAAATGAACTTTTTGCTATGGTAACTTCAGAAGCTGCTGAGGTGCTGGGATTTGAGAAGGTAGGCAGACTGGAACCGGGCTGGAAGGCGGATCTGATCCTTGTGGACAAAGATAAAACACCTGAGTTTTATCCGGAAAATAACAGTATATCCAATCTGTTTTACGCTTCCGGGAACAATCAGGTTAGTTCAGTCTATGTGGATGGGAAAGAAATTATGTATGATGGGGAAGTTAAAACTCTTGAGGAAGAAGCTATATTTGCAGAAATTAATAATAGAGCTAAAAAGCTGTTAGAATAGATCTTTGAGGAGTTGATTTTATATGCCTGATATTCAGTGCTGGCAGTGTGGCAGTGAAATCAAACGGGAAAATATCCTCGGGGTTGGTGAATTCACCCGTGATATCGGAAGATTGTCAGGCAAGGGCTTTATTGCTTTTAACTGCGAGGACTGCGAAGAAATTCGCTATCAAATACTAAGTGGAGATCATGAAATACTTGAATCCAGGGATATATATCCCCCTGAGGGGCATAAAGCAGATAAATTTTTGCCGCCGGAAAATATTGAACTCAATCAGGTAATTAATTTTCACAATAACATGAAAGATGTCAATTCTGTTGATGATTTTATAATAGAATGTCAGCAGGGTGAAGAGCCGGAGGAAAACTTATTCAATCGCCCCCTCAATAATAATGATGATATTATTATGTTATTTGAAAAAGTCGCCAATACACGGAGAAATAGAGCCATGGTTGTAGTTCTCGATGAGGATCGGTATCTGCGCAGCTGGGATCTTATGGGGCCCGGCACCGGCAACGAAATCAATTTCGAACCCCGCAGTGTTTTTGCCCGGGCCATGCAGGTTGATTTTGAAACCATGATATATCTGGTTGACAATCTAAAAAATGACACCAGACAGAAGCCCAGCCATCAAGATATCATCGCTGTTAAAAGGTTAATCAAGGCTGGAAAAATTCTCGGCATCACTTTTAAGGATAAGCTGGTGCTGTCTGGAGACAACTTTTTAAGTTTTCGCAGCCTTAATTTGATTTAAGCGGCTGTGATAGGGAGGAATAAATTTAATGAATAATAAACTCAAACCTGCTCTGCTTATACTTGCAGCTGTTGTTCTGCTGGCAGTAGTAATACTGATGAGCGGGAGCAGGTTTTTTACTGACATACTCTGGTTTGGCGAGCTGGGTTTTCTCAGCGCCTATTTTACCCGGATACTGGCCGAGATTGGCCTGCGTGTATTGATAGGAATTCTGGCCTTTCTGTTTTTCTTTTTCAATTTGCGCTATACCCGCAAGGATCTGCTTTTTTCTCTCAGTGTACACCAGGATGAACAGGTTCAGTCCATCTTTCAAAATCAACAATTACCCCCGATACTTGAATGGCTGGATGGCCGCAGGCTAAATTACATTTTTGTGGCAGTCAGTGTCTTTATGGGATTAATATTTAGCACAATTGGAGCCGGTGTCTGGGAGACGGTCCTGAAATTTTTCAACCAGGAAGCTGCAGGAGTGACTGATCCCATTTTTGGTAACGATATTTCTTTTTATCTTTTCAGTCTTCCCTTCTGGGAATTTTTCAGGGAAGTGGCTGTTGTTCTGGTTGTTCTAACAGCAATACTTGTTGGCTTTATTTATCTTTTCACTTCCGGTTTTATAAGCGGATCGGGTTTCAATAAGCCCGAAGGGTTTGATCTCAATCTTTCAGCCCGGGCCAAGAAACACCTTACGATCCTGCTGGCTCTGTATCTTGTAACAAAAATTGTTGATTACAGGCTCTCTATGTATCAGCTGCTCTATTCTGATAGAGGGGTGGCTTTTGGAGCCAGTTTTACCGATATTCATGCAACATTGCCAGGATTGAGGATTTTGCTGGTTCTGGTTAGCATACTGACAGTTCTCGTATTATTTTCTCTTTTCCGCCGCAAATACAAACTGATAGTCGGAGTGATCGGGGTTTGGATAGTAGCATCCGTTTTCTTTGGCTTTGCATATCCCCAGTTTGTTCAGAGCTTTCGGGTTGAGCCCAACGAACTGGCCAGAGAAACTCCCTACATTGAGCACAATATTTCAATGACACAGGAGGCCTATGATCTGGCAGATGTAAATGAAGAGGATTTTAAGCTGGATTACGAACTAACCCGGGAGGATATTGATAATAATCCTGAGATTATCGACAATGTGCGTCTCTGGGACGAAAGGCCTTTACAGACGACGTTCAGTCAGCTGCAGGAATTAAGACAGTACTATTCGTTCAGGGATGTGGATGTCGATAGATACAGATTTAATGGCAATTATCAGCAGGTTATGCTTTCTCTGCGGGAGATGGATATGGATAATTTGCCCTCTCACGCTCAGACCTGGGTAAACAGGCACCTGCAGTATACTCACGGATACGGTCTGGCCATGACCAATGTGAGTCAGGCTACAGAGGAGGGACTGCCGGAGTTTCTCATACAGGATATACCACCAAAAATGGAGGATGGTTTTGAGCTGGAGGAACCCTCAATATACTACGGCGAAAATACCAATGATTATGTGGTAACCAATAATGAAGAGGGTGAATTTCATTATCCTGTTAACGGGGAGAATGTATACACCCATTACGATGGCCACGGTGGTATTGAGATGAACAGTTTTCTCAGGCGTGCCCTCTTTGCCCTGAGATTTCAGGATATACAGATAATGCTGGCGGACAGCATTAGAGAGGAATCCCGAATGATGTTTGATCGCAATATACAGGAAAGAGTCAACAAAGTTGCCCCTTTCCTGCAGTATGATGATGATCCCTATCCGGTGGTGGCCGAGGGTCAGATATACTGGATTCAGGATGCTTACACACTCTCAAATCGCTATCCATACAGCGAGCCGTACAATCAGAATATGAATTATATACGCAACTCTGTAAAAGTCATTATCGATGCGTTCACAGGCGATATGGACTTTTACATTGTCGAGGATGATGATCCAGTTGTAAACACCTATGCCAATATTTTCCCTGATATATTCCAGCCTCTGGAGGAAATGCCGGATTCTCTGCAGGAGCATATAAGGTATCCCCGCGATCTATTTTCCATTCAAACCGATATTTACAGGATATACCACATGTCAGATCCAACAATATTTTACAATCGGGAGGATGTCTGGGAAGTCCCCCGGGAGAATTATGCCGGGCGAGAAATACAGGTGGAGCCCTACTATATCTCAACTGTGCTGCCGGGTGAAGATGAAGTAGAATTTACGCTGATGAGGCCCTTTACTCCGGCCGATCGCAATAATATGGTATCATGGCTTGGTGCCAGATCGGATGGAGAAAATTATGGGGAAATTAATCTCTACAGCTTCCCCCGGGGTGAGCTTGTATTTGGACCGTCTCAAATAGAGTCCCGGATAGATCAGCACGGTCAGATATCTCAGCTTCTCAGCCTCTGGGATCAGGAGGGTTCCAGGGTTATTCGCGGTAATCTTCTGGTGCTGCCGATAGAAAATTCTGTTATTTATGTTGAACCCATATTTCTGCAGGCGGAAGCAGGAGCGCTTCCGGAGCTGCGCCAGGTGATTGTAGCCTATGGTAACAGACTGGCCATGGAAGATAATCTTGAAACCGCCCTGGAAGTAGTATTCGGTGAGAGAGATCCTACAATTGATGTTGATGAAATGGAGATGGACGAACTTGAAGATATTGATGAGGATATAGATGATATGGAACCCGATATGCCGGATGTAGACCCGGATACCGAAGAAGAAGTGCTTCCCGAAGTTGAGGAAGAGCTGCCTCCTCCCGAAGAACTGCCCGAGGATGCTGAAGAGATGCTAACTGAAGTTGTATCGGCCTTTGAGCAGGCTCAGAGCGCTCTGCAGGAAGGCAGCTGGTCCGAATATGGTTACCACATGGAAAGACTGGAAGAGCTGCTGGAAGGCCTGCAGGAAGATTAAGCGGGCGCCAGCATCAGGGAGGGAAAAATCGTTAACTTTATTAAGATAGATGTGCTTGAAAGTCTGGCCCGGCAGCATGGTTTTATTTCTGCCGGGTCAGTTTCATTAATACAATTAAAAAAGTTATTGTCAAAAAAATTTTCCTCTACAGAAAAAATCTTGGAAAATCTTCCGGAAAATACAGAAAGTCTCCTTGTCTTTTTTCATCCCTATCCCCCCGGGGGAAACCCGGGTTTTTCTGATTATTCCGGGAGGATAAAAATTGCTCGATTTACCTGGATGGTGGATTATCATCACATTTTGAAGGATAAACTCAAGAGCATTGCTGGCAGATTAACTGAATTATCCGGGGCTGAGCATGTCTGGTGGGGGAGCGACAATCATCCTCTTCCGGAAAAAGAACTGGCTGAAATGGCTGGACTGGGAGCAAAAGGAAAAAATTCTCTGCTGATAACTTCAAAAGGGGGTTCTCTGGGTTTTCTGGGTATTATAGCCTCACCTATTGAAATAGATAGAGAAGGTAAAGATAAAAACATTGCTGGATCTTCTGATAAACTGGAGGAATACTGCCAAAAATGCGGTCTCTGTATAAAACACTGTCCCGTGGATGCCCTGATGGAAGAGGATGGTCAGGTCAATAGATCATTATGTATAAGTTCGTTGACCCAGCAAAGAGGAAAAATGCAGTGGTCGCTGGCAGAAACCATGGAAAATCATTTCTGGGGTTGCGATATCTGTCAGAATGTGTGTCCTTTTAACAGGAGTGTCTCCACAGCTGAAATCTGCCAGAAAATATCCAGCTTTCCCCTTCAAATGTGGCCTTCTGTGGAGGATTTAGAGGTGAAAAAGATACTGCAGCTTTTTGATCGTGACCTTTCTACTGAATGGGAGAGATATGTTTTTAGCTGGCAGGGAAGCCGGATACTGGTGAGAAATCTTCTCATCGTGCTGGGGAATAATGGGATACCTGTTTATGAAGATATAATTGAAAATATTTCTTGTTCCCGCTCCCCCGTGCTCAGGTATTTTGCCTGCTACTGCCTCTACAGGTGGAAATGGCAGATAGACAAAAGGCTGGCAAATAATTTCCTTGAGGAGAGGGCCTCTCTTGAAAATGATGAAGAAAATGCCGGCTATTTCAGAACAGTGGCAAACTGCAGGGAGGAATTTATTGATGCTGGATGTAACTATTGATGAAAAAAAATTCAACTTCAAAAGAGGCATGAGTCTGGCCGAAATGATATCCGGCAGTTCTATTTCCGGGGATAGAGTTGTGGCCGCAATAATCAATAATCAGGTATACAGATTAAACTACGTTCCTGAAGATGATTGTGAGATCAAGACTGTCAGCAGAGGGGAAGAGCTGGGAAATAGAATATACAGACGCAGCCTTTTTATGCTGCTGGCCCGGGCTGTTTATGATCTGTATCCCCGGGCAGATCTCAAAATTGAGCACTCTCTCAGCAATGGAGTCTACTGTGAGCTCAGCAAGGACGATTCTCTCACCCAGCACGATCTAAAAAAAATAAAAATTAGGATGACGGATCTCGTTGAGAAAGATCTGCCATTGGTTAAAGAAAAAAAAGACCGGGAAGAGCTGATAGATATTTATGAAGAACAGGGTAGAATGGATAAAGTAGATCTTTTAAAAAACAAAAATGAAAGCGATCAATTTTTAACCTATCAACTTGAAGGATATTATGATTATTTCTATTATCACATGGTACCATCTACTGGCTATATTAGTAAGTTCGATTTGCATTACTGTATGCCGGGATTTATAATTTTATTTCCTCACACTAAAAACTCTGAAAATGTGCCGGAGTTTGTTGATCAGCCCAAGCTGGCCAATGTATTTCTGGAATACGAGCGCCTGGGGGAAATTCTCGGAGTTGAGCATGTCATTGACTTAAATAAAAGGGTGGAGGAAAACGGATATGAAGAGCTGGTCAGGATTTCTGAATCCCTGCATGAAAGAAATATCGCTGAAATTGCTGACAGCATATATGATGAAATTGAAAACAGAAAAATTATCCTGATTGCAGGCCCGACCTCCTCCGGCAAGACAACCTTCACTCACAGGCTGGCGACACATCTGCGTATCGATGGCCTGGAGCCGGTCACCCTGTCCATCGATGATTACTTTGTGAATAGAGAAGAAACGCCCAGAGATGAAGAGGGGAATTATGATTTTGAGGCACTTGAAGCTATCGATCTTGATCTTTTTAACGATCATCTTTTAAAGCTTATCCAGGGCGATGAAATTGAACTGCCCCGCTTTAATTTTGAAGAGGGAACACGAGAAATGAGCGGTGAATTTCTTAAAATTGAAAGGGATCAGCCCATTCTTGTGGAAGGAATTCACGGCCTGAACGAGGATTTGACTCCGATTATTCCCCAGAACCAAAAATTTAAAATTTATGTTAGTGCTCTGACACAGCTCAACATAGATCAGCACAATCGAATTCCCACATCGGATACCAGATTGATGAGGAGAATCATCAGAGATTACAGATATAGAGGACATGATGTGGAGACCACAATCAGCTGGTGGCCCCGGGTCAGGCGGGGGGAAGAGCAAAATATTTTTCCCTATCAGGAAAATGCTGATGTGATGTTTAATTCCGCTCTAATTTATGAGCTTGCCGTCCTCAAAAAATATCTCCTGCCTCTGCTCAAAAGAATAAAGAAAACAAGTTCAGTCTATCATGAAGCAAAAAGACTGCAGGAAATTTTATTTTATTTTGAACCCATGCCCGACTTACCTGTGCCTCAGACATCCATATTACGGGAGTTTATCGGCAAAAGTGCATTTAGATAGCTCTCTTTTTGATCAGCGCCGGCCGAGATCCAGAAATGTCCTGTCAATTATTTTCTCTATTTTTCGCCAGTTTTTTACCCGGCTCAGGTAAAATTCCCGGGATAGATCTTTATTATGGTGTCTTTCATAGATTAAAGTGTCGATGCCGGCCCGGGAAAGTTCAATGATGTTCTCTGTTTTGTCGTCGACAAACAGGTCCAGACCGCAGTCTGTAGCCCTGCAGGCTTTGTCATCATCATGTATCAGTCTATCGTAGGGCAGGGAGTGTTTGAGAAGCCATTTTTCTGTCAGACTTTTATATTCTTCATCACGGGCGGTGATGAGAAATATCATACAGTTATATTCTCTAAGTTTTTTTAGCACTTTTTTTGCATCGGGGGCAGGTAAAACGTTAAAGTAAATATCGGAAAGATATGCCTCCAAAAAGAGTTCAAGAGTTTCCCGGGAAATATCATAGGCCTGCGCAAAATCGTAGCTGTTTTTCTTCAATTGAACAGGTCTGCCCAAAAATTTTTCCAGATAGTTTTTCCAGATGTTGTTTTTTCCTCGGCCCTCGGCAGTCAGGACCCCATCAATGTCGAAACCAAATTTTTTTGTCAATTTAATTCACCTCTGAAAAAAGTAGATATCATTAAAATTTCAAAATTATTATCTTCGGTATACCATAAATCCTGTCGATGATATAGCCGGCGAAATGACTTTTAGCAGGGCAATAACTGCTCACCTCTTATTATAGGAAGCTATGAGACGAAGTGATACTCGAAATTTTTCGAAGCCTGAGTCAGGTCCATGGCCAAAAAATTGTCTCCCCGTCTCAGTATGTGCCGGGGTAAAGCGAAGCTCAGGGAGAAGCTTTCGCATGTGATTCTATATTACTATTTTATCAGGAAGGAGATCAAAGTGAAACATTCATACGCAGAAATTTCCAGAATACTTAAAGAGGAGTATCCACTTCCAGATACAGCTCTAAATTTTGAGACACCCTTCCAGCTTCTTATAGCTACGATACTTTCCGCTCAAACCACCGATGTACAGGTGAACAGAGTGACTGATGAATTATTCAAAAAATATAAAACTCCCGATGATTATGCCGCTCTGAATGAAGAGGATCTGGCGGAAAAAATTCGCTCCCTGGGACTTTTCAGAAATAAAAGCCGCTTTATTATTGAAACCAGCAGAAGAATACTTAATGAATATGAAGGAGAAGTCCCCTGTGATTTTGAAGAGCTTACTACTCTGCCCGGCGTGGGCAGGAAAACGGCCAGTGTTGTTATGTATGCAGGATTTTCCCTGCCCGCTTTTCCAGTTGATACTCACGTATTTAGGGTTTCCAACAGACTTGGCCTGGCCAGCAGCAGCGACAGGGAAGAGGTGGAATTTCAGCTCAGAGATATATTTCCCGAAGAGGAGTGGGGAGATATGCATTTGAGATTGATTTATCACGGTAGAGATGTATGCAGTGCTCGTAATCCCGACTGTGAGGACTGTCAGCTTAAGGAATTCTGTCAACACTATGCAGAGAAAATGCAAAAGAACGGGGGATAAAAATGAATTTAACCAGCGAAAATTTAAAAGGATTTAAAAGCTTTCAGACGGGAAAGACACTTCAGGGAAGTATTGAAAGAGGCGGGGATTTGCTTAATGAACTGGAGAACATCGTTAAAGAAGCAGAGATTAAAGCCGGATATGTGCAGGTGCTTGGAGCAGTAAAGAAGGCAAAAGTGGGATATTTTAATCAGGATGTAATGGAATATGAATATCATACTTTTGATTGTCCTATGGAAATTCTTCACTGCATGGGTAATATATCACTCTTAGCCAATGAGCCTATGATTCATGCTCATATACTCCTGGGAGATGAGGACGGAAATTCCTTTGGCGGTCATCTGGAGGAAGGCACCGAAGTATTTGTAGGTGAAACAATTATACAGGAATTTATAGGAGAACCTTTCCAGAGAGAAGAGGACCCTGAGTCCGGACTATCGCTTTGGGCTGGTAAATAGCTTGCGCGGGTGGTGAAAATAATCTGTGATTCTGCAAAGACTGCGGTCAGGAATAACAATAGTTTCAATCATAATGCTGCTTCTAGCGGTTATAATCCCTTCTTTTCAGTCGGTTCTGTCTCTTGAGAAAACAGGACTCCTTTACAGGCAGGGGAAATACGACGAAGCAGCAGATCGTCTTCAGAATCTGGATGTCATTGATGAAAAAGAAAGAGAGCGTCACCTCGCCTATCTCCAGCTGGAAATGGGAAATTATGAAAAGTACACTGAGCATCTTGAGCGTGCCGGTGCAATAGATAAAGATAATACAGATTTAAAGCTGGAGATTGCAGCTGCCAATTTTCGAACTGGAAAATACAGCAGAGCTGCCGAAATTATTGAGGAATTAAAAAACAGGATAGATGATGATCCAGGCGCGTTTGAAACTATAAAACAGAGAAAAATTTATTATTATCATGGCAAAATTTTACTGGCTCTTGAAGACCTGGAGGGGGCGCGCAAAAGCTGGGAGAGAGGTCTTCAGGTCGATGAAAAAAGCAAATTTTACAGAGCTCTGGCAGATCTGGAAAGAGCAGAAGAAAATTACGATAGGGCCAGCGAATTATATCTTGAGGCTCTTGAGATGGACAGCTCTCTCACCCATCTTTATATTGAACTCGCCGAAATTTTTGAAAAAATGGGGAAAGAGGAAAAGGCTTATAATTACTGGCTACAGGTTCGCGACACCGGTATCATTACTGAGGAGGCGCAGGAGCACCTGCGACGGCTTAAAGTTGAATATCCTCACCTGATCGAAAAACAGTTTGAAATTGAGGAACCCGAAAAGCCTTTTCAACCCTGGGAACCTGAATTTGAGGAAGTTGAAGAATTTTCTTTTCCCGGGGAATCTCCTCAGTTGAATATTAAAATCGGTCAGAAACATAACCGGTTAAAATTGCAGTCAGATGAAGACTTTCTGCTTCGCACAAAAGATGGCAATGTCCTAAACCGCGGTGAAGCCGGGCAGACCTGGAAAATTGATCGCCAGGAAGGAAAATTTGTTCTCAAAAACACTAATTCTACGGGGAAGAAAATATCAGTACCGGATCATGCCGGCATCTGGTTAAGCGCATTTGCAGATAATAGTTCATTTGTGCTGCGAAATGTATCCTTCGGACAGGATTATTACTGGGCTGGCAGTGAGGATAGACAGTACAGAGGCGATATCTATATCTATCCGGAAGGCGAGGAAAAATTCATTGCAGTAAATCGCGTTGGTCTGGAAGAATATCTTCTGTCCGTTGTTCCGTCAGAAATGCCCTCATACTGGCCTCAGGAGGCTCTTAAATCCCAGGCTGTAGCTATGAGAAGTTATGCCCTGCACAACAAAGAAAATCGTCACAGCAACCCCAGATACGATCTCTGCGACTCTGTCCATTGCGCCGTCTACTCAGGAGTTCAGGCAGAGGCTTCCCCTGCTTCATCCGCTGTCCTGGATACTGCCGGGGAGGTTGGTAAGGCTTCAGGAGAGGTGATTGAAGCAGTTTTTAGCAGCAACAGCGGCGGTATCACTCACGATGCTGCTGATGTGTGGGGATATGATATTGATTATCTTCAGGGTGTTGATCTGCATCAGGAGGATACATCTTTTAAAACATTTTTGCCCGCCCAAAAAAGGGACTGGGTGAAAGGTAATCCCGATACATTCTCCCGCCCGGAAAATTACGGTACTACGGAAAGTTACAGATGGAGCAGACGATATAATATAGATATTCTGGAGAAACAACTGGATATGGAAGAGATTGAGGAGATTAAGATTGCCGCTCGTTCCGGGAGAGGATATGTTAAAGCACTTGAAATATCCGGAGAGCATGAGACTCGTATAATTGAAAGCGATGAGATAAGAAGTGCTCTGGGAGGTCTCAGGAGCAATATTTTTATTTTATTTCAGGTGCAATCCCCCCGGGGAAAATTACAGGAAATAGTAATTTACGGAGCCGGCTGGGGACATGGAGTGGGTATGGACCAGACTGCTGCCGCCAATATGGCTGCAGAAAATATGGATTACAGGGAAATATTCACAGTTTTTTTTGATGGCTCTGAGATTAAAAATTTATATTGAGAGGTTGAGAATATGGATATAATTTTTTGGGTTACAAGATAGGTCCTCTTACTTACATAACTGATGTGAGTAAAATCCTCGAAAAAACAAGGAGATTGCTCTCCGGTATAGAATTATTTATTTTAGGAGTGCTTCGCTGACGGGAGCATTCCACGCATTTCTGTTGAGCAAGGAAGGTAGCTTAGCAGGGATCTGGGAGCACACCTCACCTATTTCACCCACATGTCACATCAGCTTGAATAAAGCGAGTTAAACCGGGTGCTTCCCCACATATCAGACCTGCTTTTGACAACCTGAAACCGGAAATTTAATCTCTCTACAATCAAATTGATCCTTTTCCACATCGGTTATTGAAATTTATTTAAGTGTGTTACTATAATTTTTAGTCTTGGAAACTATAAATGGAAGCTAAAAGCTAATTTAACCTGGATTGGTAATTATGAACGTTGTTTTAATAAACCCACGCATTCCTCAGAATACAGGAAATATTGCTCGCACCTGTGCTGTTACCGGCACTGGCCTGCATCTGGTCCGTCCTTTTGGTTTTTCCCTCAAGGACAAATATTTAAAAAGGGCCGGTCTGGATTACTGGAAAAAACTTGATGTTAAAATCCACGATTCAATATCCAGTTTTCGGGAGAAATATAGCAATGGCAATAATAATAAATTCACATTCACAGCCAGCGCCAGGAAATGTTATCATGAAGTTGACTACAGCGGTGAGGAATTTTTAATTTTTGGCCCTGAGCCGGAAGGATTTTCCAGGGGTGAACTTCAAAAATTCTCCGAAACTCCTTTAAGACTCCCCATGCTTAACTGGGCAAGGTCATTAAATCTGGCCAATTCAGTTGCAGTTGTAGTGTATGAAGCTTACAGACAGCTTGATTTTCCCGGTTTCAAGCGGCGAGGCAATTTTCTAAAAGAATTTTGAGGCTGAATTGCAAATTGGATCATATTACTACTTGCTGGAGGAATAATATATGGTCGATGAAAATATGCTGTCCAAAATGGTGGAAATCCCTGCTGTTTCCGGATATGAACAGGAGTTATACTCTCTTTTAGAGGAAAAATTTTCTCCATTTGTGGATGAATGCTGCCAGGATAATATGAAAAATTTTATCGGCGAAAAAAATGGCACAGGTAAAGATATTCGCATTATGCTGGCAGCCCACCAGGATGAAATAGGCCTGATGGTTAAAAAAATTGAAGAAAATGGTTTTATTAGAGTCGCTTCTGTAGGCGGGATTGATCCCCGCACGCTTCCATCTCAGAGAGTCAGGGTTCATGGAAAAGAAAAACTTCAGGGGGTCATCGGGGCTATGCCTCCCCATTTGCTTGATAGAGAAGAAAGAGATAATAAAGCGCACCGCTTAAAAGATCTGTATGTGGACACAGGATATGAAGAAAAAAAGGTGCGTGAACTTGTTAGAGTTGGAGATATTATTACCATAGACAGAAATCTTCATCAGCTCAATGGCAAGTTTGTCTGTGGGAAGGCCTTAGACGACAGGGCCGGAGTTCTCATGCTTTATGAATGTGCCCGGGAGCTGTCCAGAATCAAACACAAAGCGGATGTTTATTTTGTAGCTACCAGCCAGGAAGAGGTGGGATTAAAAGGAGGCTTCACCTCTTCATTCAATATTGACCCACAAATAGGTATAGCAGTGGATGTTACTCACGGAATTATGCCGGGAGTTGAAAAAAGCAAAGCTGTGGAGATGGAGGGAGGAGCCGTCATTTCGCTGGGGCCTCACGTCCATCCCGATTTATTTCAGCTTTTCAAGGATACCGCTATAAACCGCAGCATTCCCCACCAGATTCAACCAACCTCCTCTCCCTATGGCACCGATGCAGCTGCCATACAGGTTGTCCGCGGAGGCACTGCCACAGCTCTTATCTCTATTCCGCAGCGCTATATGCATACTTCCGTTGAAACCATTTCTCTAAAGGATGTCAGGAGTGGGGCTCAGCTGATGGCCAGTGCCATAGCAGAAGTGGATGAAGAATTTTTGGAGGGATTAACATGCTATTAGAGGATTTGAGTTCTGCCCCCGGGGTTTCCAGCCGAGAAGATCAGGTGAGAAATACAATTAAGGATTTCGTGAAAGATAGAGTAGATGAGTTTAAGGTGGATATTAACGGTAATCTAATATGCAAAAAAGAAGGAAATAAAAAAGGGCCTTCTGTAATGCTGGCTGCTCACATGGATGAAGTCGGGCTTATGATCACCGAAATAAGAGATGATGGTCTCTTAAAATTTATGACTGTCGGTGGAATTGACAAAAGAATTCTTGTATCTCGCGTGGTCGAAATCGGAGATGAACAGATTACAGGCGTTATTGGAGCAAAAGCTATACATCTGCAGAAAAAAGAGGAAAGAAAAAAACCAATTGAAATAGAAAATTTATATATAGATATTGGAGTTTCCGACCGTAATGAAGCCGAGAAACTCGTATCTCCTGGCGATGTGGCTGTATTTAAGTCAGAATTTAAACTTCTGGATAACAATAAAGCCCTTGGCAAAGCCTTTGATGATAGAGCAGGCTGCCATGTGCTTGCTGAGCTTACAAAGATTGAACCAGCTGCAGAAGTATTTTATGTATTTACAGTTCAGGAAGAGGTGGGATTGAGAGGTGCAGGGCAGGCGGCTTTCGAGATCGACCCTGACTTAGCTCTCGTGGTAGAGGGGACTACAGCGGCTGATATTCCGGATAACGTAGAACATAGATATTCTACCACTCTGGGGGAGGGTCCCGCCCTAACAGTAAGGGACAGAAGTATAATTACCAGCAGATCCCTGCTGCAAAGTCTAATTGATACCGCCCGCAAATATGATATTCCATATCAGTTTCGCCGCACAACAGCCGGGGGAAATGATGCGGGTGTAATACATTTAACCCGCGAGGGAATTCCAGCGGCGGTTGTATCTGTTCCATGTCGGTATATTCATTCGCCTTCGGCGCTTATGGATATTGAAGATCTAAAGCAGACGAAAAAACTTATTGAAAAATTTTTAACTGAATCCATAAAAGAAGGGAAGTTGAAGTTATGATTGAACTTTTAAAGAAGGCAACTGGAGGTTTTGGCCCGGCCGGCGAGGAAAAAATTGTCAAAGATATAATCAGGTCAGAGTTAAAAGATCACTGTCAAAAACTCTATGAGGATAATCTTGGAAACCTGATTGCTTATATTCCGGGCAGATATTCCGAAAAAAAAGTAATGGTGGCAGCTCACGCCGATGAAATCGGCTTAATGGTTACCCACATAGATGAGGAAGGATTTTTGCGGTTTACTCCAATTGGGGGAGTGGATAAAAATATAATTCCTCACAAAAACTTCATATTTTCAGATGGAATAACTGGAACTGTCGGGGTAGAAAATCTTGATGACAATGAAAAATTAAAATTTGAGAAGATGTTTCTGGATATTGGTGCCGACAGTCGTGAGGATGCAGAGGAACTTGTGTCAGTTGGAGATTCTGCAGCTTATGCGAGAAATTTTGTAGATGCCGGAGGAAGAGTTCTGGCCAATAGCCTTGATGACAGGGCCGGGTGCGCAGCACTTGTTGCTGTTATGCAGAGGCTGGATGAGTTTTATTGCGATACTTATTTTGTGTTCACAGCACAGGAAGAAGTGGGCTGCAGGGGAGCCAAAACTGTTGCCTATGATATAAACCCTGATGTGGCTCTGGCAGTTGATGTGACTGCTACTGGCGACACTCCTGAGTCAAAGACCAGGGAAGTATCGCTGGGAGCCGGCGCTGCTATCAAAGTCATGGACAGAGGCAGCATTACTCATCCGGAGGTAAAAAATTTACTGATCGATCTGGCTGAAAAAAACAAAATCACATATCAGATGGAAGTGCTGGAAAAGGGGGCTACCGATGCTCACTCAATGCAGCTGACCAGAGGGGGAGTGCCGAGCGGCACGCTTTCCATTCCCTGCCGCTATATTCATTCTCCTCATGAAATGATAGATACTGAGGATATCAAGTGTTGCGTGGATCTTCTGGGTAAATTTATCAATACCGAAAAACTGAAAGACATATAATGATAAAATCTGAAAGATTTTAATTCGGGAGGAAGCAGGTGATGAAGTTTTTAAAACATAAATACAGAAAAGCAATATTACTGACACTGGTTCTATTTCTGCTGCTTACATTTTCGACTGCACTGAGAGCAGCAGTCCTGGAGAGGGGGGATGTTGGTCCCCGGGTTGAAGAGCTTCAACGCACTCTAAACATCCTGGGATACGAAGTTGACGACGATGGGGTTTTTGATGCCGACACTGAAAATGCATTGAAAAACTTCCAGGAAGACAGGGAAATAGTTGTTGATGGAATTTATGGCGATCAAACCAGAAAAACGATGTCAGCCGGACTGGTTAGCAGGCTTGAAACTGTAAAATACACTGTCCGAAGTGGTGATACTCTCTCGCAGATTGCAAACAGGAAGGATACGAGCATGGAAAAGATTATCATTTTAAATGATCTGGGAGATGTTTCTCTTCACCCTGGAGAGGAACTAATTGTACCCAAGCCCGGTCAATATGATGATTTATCGGTGGGCAGAGGAGGAGAAAATTTAAGAAATTTTGCCTCCAGTGAAAACTACTCTCGATCCCGTCCTGCAGAGGAACAGGAGACGTTTTCATATACAGTTAGGAGAGGGGATACACTGGCAGGTCTGGCAGTGCGTTTTGACACTGAAATTGATAGAATAAAGCAGCTCAATGGGCTTAATGATGATAAATTGCTGGTGGGATCGGAACTTGAAATTCCCGGTTCCGGCGAAAGATATAGTCCTTCCCGACTTCACGAAATTGACTTCATGTGGCCTACCACCGGCAGAATCACCTCTGGTTTCGGATCTCGAACTCATCCGCTCACCGGAGAACAGGATTTTCACACAGGTGTTGATATTGCTGCCCCCCATGGCACTCCTATTAAAGCTTCTGCTGCTGGAGAAGTTGTTTTTGCCGGCTGGAAAGGTGGTTATGGATACACAGTAAAAATTGATCATGGAAGCGATGTCGAAACTCTTTATGCTCATAACTCACAAATAGGCGTAGACAAAGGTGATTATGTCAGTAAAGGTGAGGTTATATCTTATTCCGGCAACACCGGCACAAGCAGTGGTCCTCATCTGCATTTTGAAATCATTAACAGAGGTGAACATGTTGATCCTCTGCAATATCTGCCATAAATACATTTTTAATAGTTGAGGGATGTTATTTTGAAAAATAAATATCGGTTTATGAAAGGTCCGCTTAAATCTCGAAGGCTGGGTGTTTCACTGGGTATTGATCTTATGCCTTATAATATATGCAGTGAAAATTGTGTTTACTGCGAATGCGGACCAACCAAATTATTAACTGCCAGGAGAGATGAATACGTATCTGCAGAAGAGGTTAAAGAAGAAATCAGCAAAAAACTAAAAGAAGAATTAAAATGTGACTATATAACTTTTTCCGGGAGAGGAGAACCGACTCTGCACTCGGAGATTGGCGAAATAATTGATTTTATCAAAGAGAACCACTCGAAATATCGGGTATCAGTCCTCACTAACAGCACTCTTTTGCATAGAAAAGATGTGAGAGATGGGCTAAAAAATGCTGATTTAGTTGTCCCTTCTCTGGATGCCGGCACAGAAAAGGCTTTCAGGAAAGTATGTCGACCGGCCGAAGCGGTATCTTTTGAGGATACAGTCATGGGAATAAAAAAGTTTTCCCGGGAATATACCGGTGAGATTTTTCTGGAAATTATGCTTTTACCGGGTTTTAATGACTCCAGCCCGGAATTAAATGAGATAATAAAAATTGTTGAGGAAGTAGAGCCTGATAGAGTTGATCTTAATACACTGGACAGGGCTCCAGCCCTTACAGGTGTTAACGGCATGTCCCGGTCTAAAATGAAAAGAATTGCAGAAGACTTTCCGGGAAAAGTAAAGATTTTTTCCTGATATAATACTCTCTGCATCTAATTGATAGAATGAGAAGTTATAATTTAAAAAGTTTTAATAGAACCTGATTTATTGAAACAGGAGGTGTGTAATTTGTCCTGGGGCTGGTTGATAATACTGATTCTTATCTTTTTCTTTATAATTATCCCCTTTGTTAAAAATAAATTTGTTAGCTATAAAAGAATAAAGAAGATGAAGGACATTGAGGATGAGCGAGATAGCAGAGTAATCACTCTGATTCATCGTCAGGAGATTTTAAGTTTTATCGGGATTCCATTTACCAGATTTATAAATATTGAAGATTCAGAAGAAGTCCTGCGCGCTATCCGTCGAACCCCGGATGATAAGCCTATAGACTTTATATTACACACACCGGGAGGCCTTGTTCTGGCGGCCGAGCAAATAGCCATGGCTATACACAAGCATCCTTCGCAGGTTAGAGTAATGGTGCCTCATTATGCTATGTCCGGGGGTACATTGATAGCCCTGGCAGCGGATAAAATTATTATGGACCAAAATGCAGTGCTGGGTCCAGTAGATCCTCAGGTTAGCGGATTTCCAGCTGCCTCAATACAAAAGACGATTGATGAAAAAAATACAGATGACCTTGACGATGAGACTTTAATCATGGCTGATGTAGCACATAAAGCAGTTGTTCAACTGGAGAGTTTTCTCAGAAGAATACTATCCGAAAAATTTGAACCGGAAGAAATTGAAAAGATAATTATTAATCTTTCCCGGGGCAAGTTCACACACGATTTCCCGCTGACATGTGAAGGCCTTAAAGAATTAAATATTGATCATCATACTGACCTGCCTGATAAAATATACAGGCTTATGGAATTATATCCACAACCGGGCAAAGGAAGACCCTCAGTATATTATGTAAGATGAATTTATCATTCTATATCAGGAAAGTTATCTATTGCCTCCTTTTTTTCCTCTGCATCTGTATGGGTATATATCTGTGTTGATGAAATATCTGCATGACCGAGAAGGTCTTTCAAAACATTTAGATCCTGAGTTTCATGATAAAGTGTTGTAGCAAAGGTGTGACGAAGCTTGTGAGGCGTTATCTTATCCGCGTTTCTAAGACCAGCTTTTTTAGCATATTTTTTCACCATATGCTGCACGGTTCTAATGCTGATTCGCTTGCCGTGACTGGATATGAAAAGCGCCTTTTGAGCATCCTCATCATTTTTTTTCATACTATCCCTGTGAGGCAGATAATCAAGAATCGCCTGGATTACATCTACGTGCAGAGGAACGTATCTTTCTTTGCTGCCTTTGCCAAAAAATTTCAAAGCTTCATCATCAAAATCTATATTTTTCATATTTAGATTGACAAGCTCTGAGACCCGCAGCCCAGCATAGAGAAAGATTTTTATAATGGCCAGATCTCTTTTTTGATGTCGGGAGTTTTCATTTTTCACAGTTCTTAAATATTTTCTTGCCTGGTTAATTTTCATATATACTGGCTCGGATCTTGCTTCAGTCTTGCTGGTTTCCACCTCCCGGGCGGGATTTTTTTCAATATATGAGTTTTTCTTTAGATACTCGAAAAAAGAGCGCAGGGAAAATAATTTTCTGTTCCGGGTTTTAGGAGAATTGTTTTTTTCAATGACTGCATCACCTAAAAATTCAATAATTTCATGACGCTGTATTTTATTAACAGGGAAATTTTCGCTATAATTGTATTTTTCTTTTAGATATTGATATAGCTGGTTTAAATCGCTGCTGTATTCCTTGACCGTAAGGCCGGAATAACTCTTCTCAACGAGTAGGTGGCGGCGAAATCGATAAACAGCATCCTGATATGTGATTTCTTCCATTTAAGAAAGACACCTCCTGCATAAAATAATTGTTTTACGCAATTTCTATTGTATAATTCTCTTTTTCTGAAGATATTCCTCCCTTAAAAGAACATATAAGAACATTTAAACCATAAAAGCAAACGAGGTGATGAATATGGGTAAAAATAGGTCAGAAAATGAGGGGAATAGAACTGTATATAGAGTGAAAAATAGGGAGCAGGTAGAGTTGCTCACCGATCCCCTTGGATTGCCCATTTTAGTTGCTATGAATAGAGATGAATGGCTGACAGCAGAGGAGTTATCAGATGAACTGGGTGAAGACAGAGAACTCTTATACGATTATCTGAGTAAAATGGATGAAGCGGACATGCTTGAGAAAAAAGTTGAAGAAAATGAAGAATATTTTAGTAAAAAAGCAATATTTTATTCCGTGGGCAAAATGTTCTCCGATCTGCCGAAAAATATTGATGATCACTGGATCTTTGGCATTATTCAGCATTTAAAGGGAGATTTCAAGGATCTTCTGGAACCTCTTCAGTCCTATAGCAACTTAACTGAAGGATTTGAAGATTTAGGTTATCCCGGTGAAGAAGCTCTTGATTTTCTTATCAGACAGATTCATTTGAGTGAAGAGCAGCTGGTTGATTTTAACGAAGAGCTGAGAGAGTTGATAAACAAATATGAGAATATGCATGCTGAGGAAACAAATAGTTATGATATTTCTGTATTTGTCAAGCCCTATTTGCCG
The DNA here is from genome assembly GCA_964630835.1 of uncultured Halanaerobiaceae bacterium. Lineage (GTDB taxonomy): Bacteria > Bacillota > Halanaerobiia > Halanaerobiales > Halarsenatibacteraceae > Halarsenatibacter. The sequence goes on along the minus strand of CAZVZM010000010.1, from coordinate 19,211 downwards.
GCCTTTCGGAAAAAGGCTGCAAAAAATAGAAAGGAGGAGAGTAAATAAATTTGACACACCTGAAGTTATATTACATGCCTGGCTGTCCTTTTTGTGAAAAAGTGATTAGGTTTATTAATGATAATAATCTGGATAATATAGAATTAAAGGATATTACTTCCAGCACTGCGGCTAAAAAAGAACTCATAGAAAATGGAGGAAAAGAGCAGGTTCCATGTCTTTTTATAGACGGTTCTCCAATGTATGAGTCGGATGATATTATCGACTGGCTTAAAGAAAATGAGGCAAATTAAAGCTATGAGGCGAAGTGATACTCAAAATTTTTCGAAGCTTGAGTCAGGTCAATGGCCCAAAATTGTCCTAAATATAAGTGTTCTTAATTAAAATTAATAAATGTTGTGGAGAATAACCAGGATTAATTTAAATTTAAGACAATATATTTCTTTTTTTCCTTGATTATCTCGTAACTTTGTGTTATTGTATATTATAGCAAAATAAAGACCTATACTTAGGAGGAATGTGTTTAATGATTTACACAGGTAAAGTTAAGTGGTTTGACACGAAGAAGGGTTTCGGCTTTATTGAACGTGAAGGTGAAGAAGAGGATGTCTTTGTTCATTTTTCTGCCATTCAAGAAGAAGGTTTCAAAAATCTTGAAGACGGTCAGGAGGTAGAGTTCGAGATAGTTGAAACCGATCGCGGCCCACAGGCCGAAAACGTCGTTAAGGTTTAACCGTAACCTAAAACGACATGATTGCCCCGGTTAACGCCGGGGCTTTTGCTATTTTTGTCAATAAAAGACATATATGATCATAATTATTAGAGGATTTTAGAGTATTTAAAGAAACCGCTGGGTTCAATAATGGAGGAAAAATTATGTCCCTGAAAAAAATTTCCTATCGAAAAAAGCTCTCCAGAGTAATGAAACAGCTTGTGGATGGTGCTTTTTTAACGACTTCTACAGATAATGAAATAAATACAATGACAATTGGCTGGGGGAGCATCGGTTACATATGGAATCGACCGGTTTTTACGGTTCTTGTAAGAGAATCCAGATACACATACAAAATGTTAAACAGGAGTAAAGCATTTACAGTCAGTCTGCCCCTGCAGGGACAGCTTACAGAGGAGCTGGCATACTGTGGCAGCAAATCGGGAGAGAATTGCGATAAATTTAATGACTTAGATTTGGACACTCTGCCCGGCAGGATATTATCAACGCCTTTTATTGCTGAATGTGACATTTTTTACGAATGCCGAACAGTATGCCGCAATAGAGTGCAAAGTCCAGATGTAGAAGATAAAATTGAGAAAAACAGTTATTCCGATGGTGATTATCACACGATTTATCATGGGGAAATTCTTGCTGCTTATAGAAAGGAATAAAAGACAAATAATTAAGGAGATGAAATTATGGAGGAAATTACCCCGCGGCAATTTGCAAATCTGGTTGAGAAAAATCGAAGCTGTAGGCGTTTTCAGGAAGAAGATACTTTTTCCAGAAAAGAGCTGGAAAATTTAATCGATATGGCCCGCAAAACGGCTTCTGCTGCCAACCGTCAGCCTCTTAAATATTTTATTTCCTGGCGAAAAGAGGATAATAAAAAAATATTTCCTGCCCTTTCATGGGCGGGAGCATTGAAAGATTGGGATGGCCCTTCATCCGGCGAAAGGCCTGCTGGTTACATTGTTATTCTGGGAGATACCAGGATTGCAGAAAATTATTTTTGTGATCCTGGAATTGCAGCTCAGACAATTCTCCTGGGAGCCCGCGCCGGTGGCAGAGCCGGGTGCATATTTGCCGCAATAGATCGGGAAAAGCTCAGGGAGAATCTTTCCATCCACGAAAATTTTGAAATTCTTTACGTGCTGGCTTTAGGAACTCCAGCAGAGGAAATACTGCTTGAAGATTTAGAAGGAGAAAATTACAATTACTGGCGCGATGAAGAAGATGTGCACCACGTTCCCAAAAGAAAACTGCAGGATATAATCATAAATTAATTATCCTCGATAATATTATACAATCCGGTCAATGGGGGAGAAAATGCTTCAAAAAGCGATTTTGTTCTGTTTATGGGAGGGCTTTTAAATGCAGGAAGCTCTGATACCTTTAAAGTGTAAAATTCCCTTTCTTTATCAAGGAGAAGCAGTTTATTATCATCTTCGCTTAAAACGGCGTCTTCAACTGAATACTGTCGGGAGATAATATGGCGTCCTTTCCCGTAGCGGGACTGTTTGGACAAACCTTCAATTTTTAATCTGCCCAATCGTCCTGAAGGTGTAGTCACTATTAGATTTTCCCTGTCAATGAGGGGCAGCGAGACCTGCAAAGAATCATTCTCATTCAGATTAATTCCCAGCATTCCTTTAGTGTTGCGCCCGGATGGCGAAAGCTCAGAAGAAGAAAATCTTATAATTCTGCCCTGGCGGGAACTCATGATGATATCCTCTTTTCCTTCCAGCACAAAGGCATTTATTACTCGATCCCCCTCGGCCAGATTGATCGCTTTTATTTTGCTTATCGAAGAAAGATATTCCTCTCCGCCGGTCATTTTGATTCTTCCCATTTTCGTACAGATTGCGACATAATTATTCTGTACCCGGTCATTAAGTGGCAATGCAGCAATAATTTTTTCCCCGGGAGGAAGATCGAGATAACTGGATAAAGAATCTCCGGTTGAGAGGCCATGATGTTCGGACACTTCGTGTACAGGCAGGCTGTAGCTCTGGCCCGTTTCGGTAATGAAAATTATACTGTCAAGTGAATTGAGTTCCATTACACTTATAACATAATCATTTTTAGCAGAACGAATATTCTCCCGGGATGCCGCTCTCTTTAATCTCTGGCGGACAGAAAGACTTATAACTGCCGGCTTGTTTTTGATTAGATCGTCCTTATTTATTTCTGCTTTATCTTCATCAGCAATAATTTCGGTCCGACGTTCATCACCATATTCATCCCTGATATTCTTTAGTTCCTCACCAACTTTTTCATCCAGCCGGGATTTATCGGATAAAATTTCTTTATAATTTTGGATTTTTTTCCGGGTTCCTTCCAGTTCTTTTTCTAAATTTTTTCGCTCCAGCTGAACCAGACGATGCAGCCTCATCGATAGTATTGCATCAGCCTGCCTTTCCGATATATCGAGTTCAGATTGCAGCTTTTTCTCAGCTTCCTGGCGAGATTGAGAGCTTCTTATAATAGCAATAACCTTTTCCAGTTGATCCATAGCACGCTTCAAACCGGATAAAACTTCCAGATTTTCCTGCTCCTGCTCCAGTTGATCTTCCGTTCTCCTTTTTATTACTTCCCTGCGGAAGACAATAAATTCTTTCAATATCTCTTTAATATTCATAACCTCAGGTTTTCCGTCCTGCAGAGCCAGCATATTGAGTCGCTGTCTTTTCTGCAACGAAGTGAATTTATAGAGTCGGTTTTCCACGATCTCCGGCTCTGCGTCATATTTTAGCTCAACCACAACTCTGAGACCCTCTTGATCAGATTCATCCCTGACAGCGGTAATGTTATCAAGCCTTTCTCCATCTATTTCTTTAGTTATTTCTTCAATTAATTTGGTTTTATTTACCTGATAGGGAATTTCGCTAATAATCAGGCTGCGATTACTTCTCTCGCGCTCTAAATGAACTTTGCCGCGATTCATTACCCCTCCCTGTCCTGATTCATAAGCCTTTTTTATGCTGTCATTGCCAATTATTTTCCCCCCTGTGGGAAAGTCGGGACCGGGAATAAACTTCATTATCTCCGCCGCACTCATATCAGGAGTTTTAAGAAGAGCCAGACAGGCATCTATTACCTCCTTAAGGTTATGGGGAGGGATATCGGTGCTCATGCCCACAGCAATCCCGCTGGCCCCATTAATTAGCAAATTGGGAAAGGCTGCAGGAAGCACATCCGGTTCCTGGATTGTCCCATCAAAATTATCAGAAAAGGGAACAGTATCGTAACTCAGATCTGCCAGCATTTCTTCGGCCAGAGATGTTAGTCGGGCTTCTGTGTAACGCATAGCTGCTGCATTATCCCCATCAATGGACCCAAAGTTTCCATGTCCATCGATAAGTTGATACCGCTGTGTAAAAGGTTGAGCCATTCTCACAAGAGTTTTATAAAGAGCAGTATCCCCGTGAGGATGAAATTTCCCAAGCACTTCCCCCACCAGCCGGGCTGATTTTTTGTGAGGCTTATCTGAGGTTAAACCCAGTTCGTCACACCCGTACAATATCCTGCGGTGGACTGGCTTAAGGCCATCTCTTACATCAGGAAGAGCCCGACTGACGATCACGCTGAGAGAATAGCTGAGATAAGCGTCTTTCATTTTTTCTTCGATAGAAATAGGTGTTATCTTTTCTCCCATAAGAAATAATCCCCCTAAAAAATTCTAGTATCACTACGCCTTATTGCTTCCTATAAAATTTATGACTTTCCATAAAATATGTTAAGCAGCTATGACTTTCCAGCATATTTAGCATTTTTTGAAGCAGCGGTTTTGTAAAAAACCTATTATTTACTGTTTTCTGAGCAAGTAAAAAATGAGGAAGATCCAATAATTTCAACAATGATATTATACTATACGATCTGCCAGTTATGCAAGATTGGCCAAACTAACGTATTTTTGATATAATCTATTTAGCTGAAAGCAATTACAGCGGGAAGGCAGGTGTAAATGTTTTTATGGGAGGTAAAGTGAGCACAGAATACACTTCGGATAATATAGAACTTCTTGAAGGCCTGTCGGCTGTGAGAAAGAGGCCGGGAATGTACATAGGAAGCACAGGCACCAAAGGCCTTCATCATCTGGTCTGGGAGGTAGTAGATAACAGTATTGACGAGCATCTGGCAGGCCACGGAGATGAAATCACTGTTGCTTTAAATGAAGATAAGAGTGTTACCGTAAAAGATCACGGGCGCGGAATTCCCGTTGACGAATACAGAGACACGGGAAGACCCGCCCTTGAAATTATCATGACAAATTTGCATGCAGGAGGAAAATTTGATAGTGAAAGTTACAGTTTTTCCGGCGGCCTGCACGGCGTTGGAGTTTCTGTAGTCAATGCACTTTCAGAGTGGCTTGAAATAGAGACCTGCTGGCAGGGAAAAAGGTATTTTCAGCGGTACGAGCGCGGTGAAGCTGTTACCCGCGTGGAAGATAGGGGAAATTGTGAGGAAACCGGGACAGAAGTTACTTTTTTGCCTGACGAAGAAATTTTTACCAGCATCGATTTTCGCTATGATACTCTGGCCAGCAGATTAAAAGAATCTGCATATTTAAACAGCGGTCTAAATCTTGTCCTTATGGACAAAAGGGGAGAGGAAAAAAAGAAAGATCAGTTTTCTGCAGAGGGAGGACTTCAGCAGTTTGTTGAGTTTTTAAATCAGCATCACACTCCCCTGCACGAGGAAATAATATATTTTTCCCGGGAGCTTTCCAGCTGCTCTCTGGAGCTGGCCCTTCAGTACAATGAAAAATATACCACAAGAATATACAGCTATGCCAATAACATTAAAACAGATGAGGGTGGCTATCATGAAACCGGATTTAAGACCGCTCTCACAAGAGCAGTAAATAAATTTGCAGAGACAAACAATCTGCTCAATAAAAGCGATCCCACTCTTAGGGGAAGCGATCTTCGGGAAGGGTTAACCGCTGTAATAAGCGTAAGACTGGCCGAACCCCAGTTTGAAGGCCAGACAAAGAATAAACTGGGCAACAGCGAGATTAAAAGCGAAATTGAATCGGCTGTATATGAATATTTATCGGAGCTTTTTTCCTATCAGCCTGAGATAGGCAGAAAGATTGTCGAAAAAGCCCTTGCTGCCGTTAGAGCCCGACAGGCTTCAAAAAAAGCGAGAGAGCTCAACAAAAAGAAAGACTCGCTGGGAAAAAAAGGCCTGCCGGTCAAGCTTGCAGACTGCACCAGCAGGAAACCTCAAAAGAGTGAATTATTCCTTGTGGAGGGGGATTCGGCTGGAGGCTCTGCAAAACAGGGAAGGGACAGGGAATTTCAGGCTATCCTGCCTCTGAAAGGAAAGATACTAAACGTAGAGAGAGCAAGAATGGAAAAAATACTCAGCAATGATGAGATTGTTTCTATAATTAAATCTCTGGGTACAGGCATCGGCGAGGATTTTTCACCGGATGAACTTCGCTATCATAAAATAATTATTATGACCGATGCAGATGTGGATGGAGCCCACATTGAAACGCTTATTCTCACTTTATTTTACAGGTACATGCAGAAAATTATTGAGCGCGGTCACGTTTTTCTCGCCCGCCCTCCACTTTATCGCGTAAATAAAGGGGGGAAAAGCCAGTATCTTTACAATGAGAGAGAGTTAAATGAATTCATAGGCGAAAATGGCAGCAAAAATTTATCAATGCAGAGGTATAAGGGACTTGGAGAAATGAATCCCGATCAACTCTGGGAGACAACTATGAATCCGCAGAAGAGAAGATTGATGAAGGTGGAAATAGAGGATGCTCTCGAGGCTGATAAACTCTTTACACGCCTGATGGGTAGTGATACTTCTTTGAGGCGGAAATTTATTCTGGACAATGCCGATAGAGTAGAGGAGCTCGACGTTTAGATTCTTCCGGTGTATTGGAAATAATATTGCTTTGTGGTATAATAATTATCGGTTATGATAATCCCTTTTTTGTTCATCGTTTTATATACAATTAAGAATTGCAATCCAACATGAAAGGGGGATGAAAATGGAGAAGTATCAATGTACGGTATGTATGTACATCTATGATCCGGAAGAGGGTGACCCTGATGGAGGTGGAGGCGTAGAAGTTGAACCGGGCACATCTTTTGAAGAAGTTCCAGATCAGTGGGTATGTCCAGAATGTGGCGTTGGAAAGGATTTATTTGAACCCTATTAATTTCTATTATTAACATGGGTGAAATAATATCTATTTTAGCCAGGGCCTATATAGCCCTGGCTTTTGATATATTCCCCTGCAGCAATGTTTCTTAATTTCTTAATGCAAAATAGTTATAGAAGTCCGGTTTCTATTTATTGAATTTCAAAAATGTATGTTATAAAATATTTAATGGTTCTTTATTAACCATGAATTTAATAAAATTTTTTTCCACTAAAATTTATATCTTTCCGCAAAAGTGGATTAAAATAAAAGGGAGAAGGGAAACAATCTCTGGGGTAGAAATTGAGAAAATCAGGGTGGGATTTAAATTATGGTTGAGAGCTATCATGTGATCACTTACGGATGTCAGATGAACGAACACGATTCGGAAAAAATTTCTGGATTGCTGGAAGATATGGGATATGAACGCACAAAAGACTATAAAAAAGCTGATGTGGTCGTTATAAATACCTGTCTTGTAAGAGAAAACGCCGAGCTAACCGTTTACGGCAAAGTGGGATCTTTCAAAGAAATAAAGCGGGAAAATCCGGATATGATACTTGCTCTGGGCGGATGTATGATGCAGAAAGAGGAACCAGCACAGAGAATCAGGGAAAAACATTCTCAGGTGGATATAATTTTTGGCACTCATAATCTGCACAGGCTTCCAGCTTTAATTGAGCAGGTAAAAAAAGGTGGCGAGCAAATTATTGAGCTCTGGGATGAGCCGGTTTATCCGGATGAAGAAGTTCCGGTGAAGCGCAAAAATGATTATCAGGCCTGGGTTACTGTTGTCAGAGGTTGTGAAAATTACTGCAGTTACTGTGTGGTTCCGCATGTGAGGGGACCAGAGCGGAGCAGACCCCCGGAAAAAATAGTTGAAGAGGTCGGAGAGATCGTAGATAACGGCATCAAGGAGATAACACTCCTGGGTCAAAATGTTAACTGCTACGGTCAGGATCTGGAGGAAGATTATTCATTTGCGGACCTTTTGAAAAGGCTTGACAGCATAGAAGGACTGGATCGCATCCGTTATATGACCTCTCACCCTCGCGATTTTAATGAAGAAATAATAGATGCTGTGATTAATAGTTCAAAAATATGCTCTCATTATCATTTGCCCGTGCAGTCAGGGAGTTCCAGGATTCTTAAGAAGATGAACCGGGGCTATACGAGAGCAGAATACATGGATTTGATTGATAAATTAAAGAAGAAAGATCCTGGAGCAGCAGTTACATCGGACATTATTGTTGGTTTCCCGGGAGAAAAAGAAGAGGACTTTCAGAAAACTCTGGAACTTGTAAAGGAATGTCGATTTGATATGGCTTTTACATTTATTTATTCAGATAGACCGGGGACTGCAGCAAAGGAAATGGATGAAAAAGTCCCTGCCTCAGTTAAAAAGGACAGATTGCACAGGCTTATGGAAGAACAAAATAAAATCAGCAGGGAAAAAAATGAAGAGCTTGTGGGAACCCGGGTCAATATTCTCGTTGAAGGAGAAAGCAAAAATAATCCCGATACATTTTGCGGCAGGACAGAGACAAATAAGCTGGTCATAATACCAGCAGTGCCGGATTTAAAAGGTAAAATAGTTCCCGTAAAAATAAATGAAGCAGGTAGCTGGACTCTTTATGGAGATATTATCAGCTGAATGAGGGAAAATATTGAGGTGATTTTATGTCAGATGAGCTTACCCCAATGATGAAGCAGTATAAATCTCTAAAAAGCCAGTATGATGACTGCATCCTATTTTTTCGACTGGGGGACTTTTATGAAGTCTTTGAAGAGGATGCTCGCATAGCAGCCAGACTTCTGGATATAGCCCTTACTTCCCGCAATAAGGGATCAGATCAGGAGGTCCCAATGGCCGGGGTGCCGGCAGATTCCGCCTCTTCATATATCGCCACATTAATTGAAAACGGTCATAAAGTTGCCATCTGTGAGCAGATGGAGGATGCTTCCGAAACATCAGGTATCGTGGATAGAGATGTTATCAGAGTTATAACCCCTGGAACCGTTATCGAGGATGAAATGCTGCCTGATTCCAAAAATAATTACCTTGCTTCTGTTCGCAAATCCGGGGAAAGGATAGGTTTTTCCTATCTGGATATTTCAACTGGAGAATTTGCCGTTACGGAAGTTGATGACATTTCCACGGCATGTGATGAAATAGATAGACTTGAACCCAGCGAACTTATTATTCCCGATGATATTAAAGAAAATAAAAGCTGGAGGGAACTGGAGAGAAGCAGAGATTTAAAGTACGCTGATATGCGTGGATTTTCCCGGCCCGAAGCAGGGAAATATCTGCTGGATTTTTTCTCAGTAAACTCTTTACAGTCCTTCGGCTGTGAAGATCTCCAAACAGGCTTGCAGGCTGCTGCAGAAATTTTGTTTTATGTCCGTGAGACTCAAAAGCAGACACTGGATCATATAAACTCATTAAATCCCTATTATGTGCATGATTACATGGTGCTTGATGCTGCCACACGCAGAAATTTAGAGCTTACTGAAACAATCAGGGAGAAGAAAAAAAGCGGTTCACTCATGTCAATCCTGGACGAAACCGTAACCTCAATGGGTTCAAGGCTTTTGCGAAAATGGATTAATCAACCTCTCCTGGATGTAGATGTTATTGAGCAGCGTCATGAAGCCGTTGAGGAGCTAAAAGATGATTTTGTCAATGCCAGACGTCTTCAAAATCTGTTGAAGGAGGTCTATGACCTGGAGCGCCTGCAGAGTAAAATAAGCTATGATTCAATAAATCCCAGGGATATGGGAGCGCTTCGCTCCTCCCTGCAACTTCTTCCGGAGATAGAGGAAATTCTTTCTGAGTTCAAAGCCTCCTATCTTGATAGAATGATGAATAAAATAGAAAGAATGGAGGGGCTCCGCAAAAAGCTTGAGCAGGCTCTGGTGGATGAACCTCCTCACTCCCCCAGGGAGGGTGGATTGATTAAAAAGGGTTACAGCGAGGAACTTGATGAACTGCGAGAAAATCGCCGGGAAGCCAGAGACTGGATTGCTGAACTTCAGCCAAAGGAAAGAGAGAGAACCGGGATTAATTCTCTCAAAGTAGGATTCAATAAAGTTTTTGGTTACTACATTGAAGTGACCAATCCAAACCTGGATAAAGTACCCGAGGACTATACCCGCAAGCAAACTTTGAGCAATAGCGAAAGGTATATCATTCCGGAGCTTAAGGAAAAGGAAGCAGCAGTGCTGGGGGCAGAGGAAAAAATTAATGATCTAGAATACGAACTTTTCTGCCAGCTGAGAGAGCTGGCCAGGGAAAATCTGGATGATATAAAGACCACTGCTCGCCAGCTGGCAAAACTGGATGTGCTTTTATCATTCAGTCAGATAGCTCTGGAAAAAAATTACTGTCGACCACAGATTGACGACGAAAGTTTAATTTCCATTACTGGAGGAAGACATCCAGTGGTGGAAGAGCTCGTTGATGTGGATTTTGTTCCAAACCACACCACTCTGGACCGGGACAAAAATAGATTTTTGATAATTACAGGTCCCAATATGTCCGGAAAATCCACATATCTCCGTCAGGTTGCGCTGATAGCTCTTCTGGCTCAGATCGGTTCTTTCGTTCCCGCAGATGCAGCGCGCATAGGACTCGTAGATCGAATTTTTACCCGGGTGGGAGCCAGCGACGATCTATCGACGGGACAGAGCACATTCATGGTGGAGATGAATGAAGTAAGCAATATAGTTCACAATGCTACGAAGGATAGCCTGATCATACTTGATGAAGTGGGAAGAGGTACCAGCACCTATGACGGGCTCAGTATTGCCTGGGCTGTCAGCAAATACATAAATGATGACGAAACCATAGGAGCCAGGACTCTTTTTGCCACACATTATCACGAGCTGACAGAGCTTGCCAGGAATGAAGAGGGGGTAAAAAATTTAAATGTGGTTGTGGAGGAAAAGGATGATGAGATAGAATTTCTTTATCAGATAGAACCGGGCTCTGCCCGGGAAAGTTATGGAATTGAAGTGGCCAGGCTGGCAGGGCTGCCAGAAGAGATTATAAAAGAGGCTGAAAATATGCTGACTAAGCTGGAAAAAAAACAGCAGTATTCGGCTTTTTCTCTGGGCTCCTTTGCCGTCGGTGACAATACAGAAAATAATGATGAAAAAGCTGATCAACTTCAGTTTTTTTCTGTAGATGCTGAAGATGACGGAGAAAATTATGGAGAAATTGTCGAAAAAATTGAGAGTGTGGAAATAAACAAAATCACTCCACTGGAAGCACTGGAGCTGCTGCACAATATTAAGCAGGAAATTTCTGGCAATCGATAAATCTCCGGGGAGGTATAAAGTTCATGAGCAATGAAATAAAAAAGCTTCCGGATAAAGTATGCGACCAGATATCTGCCGGAGAGGTAATAGAAAGGCCTGCTTCGGTCGTAAAAGAGCTGGTCGAAAATTCTGTGGATGCATCATCCGACAGGATTGAAGTGGAGATTGAGGAAGGAGGGAGAAAATTAATCCGTGTCAGGGATAACGGTATAGGTTTCCCCCCAGAACAGATTGAGAGAGCTTTTTCTCGCTATACCACCAGTAAAATTGAAAATATAAATGATATATATTCCCTGAATACCCTTGGTTTCAGAGGAGAAGCTCTTGCCAGCATTGCTGCCGTTTCTCGTCTGGAGGTGAAATCCCGTCAGCAGGAAGCTGATAGAGGAGTGATATTAAAGCTTGAAGCAGGTGAAAAAAAAGAAAAAAGCACTGCCGGTCTCCCCCCGGGAACCGAGATTAAAGTTAAAGATTTATTTTTTAACACCCCCGCACGTTACAAGCACCTGAAAAAGGAAACTACAGAAACATATCATGTAAATAAAGCTGTTACCTCCGCTGCACTCGCTTACCCCGGGATAACCTTTGATTTATACCAGGAAGGAAACAAAAACTTTAGCACTCCAGGAGATGACAATTTAAAAAATACTATTTTTAGTCTTTATGGTGAGGATGTTTATAAAAACCTTATCAGTGTGGATTTCTCCCGTGATTATTTACAGGTAAAGGGATTTCTTGTTAACCCGGAGGTAAGCAGGTCCTCAAGGGAACATCAGTTCTTTTTTGTCAATAACAGACCGGTCAAAAATAAACATCTGCGCCAGGGAATAGAAAGAGCATGTCAGGGTTTTTTAAAGGATAACAGGTATCCTATATTTTTTATAAATATAGAGATCAATCCAGTTCTTGTTGATGTCAATGTTCATCCGGACAAAAAAAGAATAAAACTCAGCAGAGCTGAGGAGATCAGAGAAATAATTGCTGAAGAAATTAAAAACACTCTTTCATCTTATGACAGCTCCCCGGGGCTGGCAGATTTTTCGCAGCGCCCATCCGAACACAATAAAACTGCAGATGATAAAAAATCAATTGCCCGGGATAATACCGTATCTAAAGATAGAGCTGAGGAACAGGTCAGTTATGAGTCTTTCGATTTTTTCGGCAATAAGACTGGCGAGGAAAAATATATTCTTAACGAGTCAGCAGGAGATAAAACTGAGTTAAAGGATGAGTCTTCACAGCAGGATTTAACCGGCGATTTTGAGAAAGGTGTCATCGGGCAGCTGCACAATCTTTTTATACTATATCAGGGAGAGGATAACCTGTTAATTATCGACCAGCATAATGCTCATGAGCGTATTATTTTTGAAGAGCTAAATGAAAAAATGAAACAGGACAGCAGTGAGAGCAGCATGCTAATTGCGCCAATTAATTTAAATTTTTCTCCTCCAGAGAGAGAAAAATTTAAAAATGTCAGGCAAAAGTTTGAGGAGATGGGATTTGCTGTAGAAAAATTTGGCCCCAGCAGCCATGCACTGACAGCAGTACCATCGCCAATTAAAGAAAGATGTGAAAATTTTTCCGATATTATCTTTGATTTGCTTGAGGATTTCACCCCCGGCCAGGAGAAGTTAAAAGATAAAATGCTCACAATTACCTCCTGTCGTATGGCTGTAAAAGAGGGAGAAAAGTTAAGCAGGAAAGAGATGGAGAAAATATGTGATAGATTATTTGAAACGGATAATCCTTACCGCTGTCCTCATGAACGACCTATATTGATTAATCTGGGATTGAACGAGCTGCGCAGGCAGGTTGACAGGCCGCCTGAATAAATTTTATGGCTCTTCTCCATAATCGCTGGTGAAATTTACGACATATTCCTTTAAAGCGATAGCTGCTCACCGGAAAAATTTCATTGTGAGCGAAGCCTCATAGCTTTTATTAATGAGTTTTATAGAAGTGAAAAAAACAATTCTGTCTCTGTTCCTCGTGCATCTGTTTGTATGCAGAGGGGATGAGTTTTTATGAATAGAATGGAGGAAATAACAGATCTTCTCGATCTTTTAATAATTCTTGGTCCTACTGCCAGCGGAAAAACTTCTATCTCGCTGGAGCTGGCTGATTATTTCGATTGTGAAATAATATCAGCAGATTCTATGCAAATATATCGCGAGATGGATATAGGTACCGATAAAGTGGCAGGAAAAATAAGAAGAAAAATACCTCATCATCTTATAGATATTGTATCCCCCGAAGAGGAATTTTCAGTGGCTGACTATAAAAAAAGGGCTGAGAAAAAAATCTCTCTTATCAATGAAAAAAACAATCTGCCTGTTATGGTAGGGGGCACAGGACTTTACATCAATGCTGTAGTGGAAAATTATCTCCTTCCTGAGCTGCCTCATACCAGGCTCAGAGAGGTTTTTAAAAGATATGCAGATAATTACGGACGCAATAAATTATATCGATATTTAAAACAGATTGATCCACAATATGCCGAAAAAATACATCCCAATGATATCAGAAGAGTTACGCGGGCTCTGGAAATATATTTCATCAGCGGAAAAACCAGGACTTTTTTTGAATATCTGCAGGAAAAGCAGCCCTGTAGATACAGATATCTTAAAATTGGAATTAAGCGCAGGAGAAAGATTCTATACAGGAGGATAAACAGCAGAGTGGATAAAATGTTTGCCCGGGGGCTGGAAGATGAGGTGAGAGAATTAAATAAAAAGTACAATCTCAGCACTACCGCACGCCAGGCACTGGGATATAAAGAGATTCTGGACTATTTTTCCGGGGATATCGATAAAAATGAGGCAAGGCGGCTTATTAAAAAAAGAACCAGGCAGCTGGCTAAAAAACAGCTATCATTTTTCAAAAGAGACCACGATATACTCTGGATTAATCCTGATAACTGGGAGTTTCAGGAACTTATTATCAGACTGGCCGGGATAATATCCGAAATTTTTGATTTAACAAATCAAAAATTTAAAGGCCTCAGAGCAGGAATATAAATATAGATATAGAATTCTTAATCATAATAGAGAAAAAGAAATGAAAGATAAGAGGAGGAATAAACATGTCTTCCCGGAATAATTTTCAGGATGGTATATTAAATGAGCTGAGAAAAGAGAAGATAGAAGCCACTATTTATCTCGTCAATGGATTTCAGCTTCAGGGGATAATAAGAGGTTTCGATAATTTCACAGTAATTATTGAAACCGATAAAAGACTACAAATGATTTTTAAACACGCTATTTCCACTGTTGTCCCTGAGGATCCGCTTGAAGGCATATTTCCCGAAAATGATTTAGAAGAAGAGAAAAGTTCAGGGACAGAGCATAAAAATAATGAATGAAAAATCAGTGAAATTTGCCAAAATGCACGGGCTGGGAAATGATTTCATAATAATTCCTTTAAATCAAATGCAAAATTTTGATTTATCACCCGGTAAGGTCAAACGGCTCTGTCACCGCAGAATGGGAATCGGAGCGGACGGGATACTGGTTTTAAAATCGAGAAGTTCATCCGAAATAGAGGATAATACCGGATTTGATCTCACTATATTTAACAGCGACGGCAGCAGAGCGTCAATGTGCGGAAATGGCGTTCGCTGTGCTGCTCATTATTTAAAAAAACAGGGTATGATTGAAGAGAAGGTAAATTTACATACCGATGCGGGCCGGGTAGTTCCAGAGATTATCAATATAGAGCAGGAAAACAAAGCTATTATCCGTGCTAATATTGGTTGCCCCGTTTTTTTCCCTGATTTAATTCCTGTGAAAGAAAAATTTCTGGAAGTTGTTTCGGAAAATCCAGGTGGGAAAGAAAAATGCCGGGAGTCTCCCCCCGAGATTAAATTTTACCATATACCTAATCTGAACAAAAATATTCGTGCATGTATTGTATCAATGGGCAATCCTCATGCAGTATTATTTACCAGCAAAAGTTTAAATAATATTCCTCTGAAAAGTTGGGGATCTTACATTGAAAATCATAAGGCGTTCCCCAAAAAAACCAATGTGGAGTTTGCTCGAATAGAGGATAGAAAAAATATAAAACTTAAAGTTTGGGAGAGAGGAGCCGGACTTACACTTGCCTGCGGGACCGGCGCAGCTGCAGCAGCTGCTGCAGCCATTAAAAAAGGATATACCGAAGAATTTGTCAATGTTCATCTACCTGGAGGCAAACTGGCTGTCGACTGGAATTCTGAAAGTATATATATAGAAGGTCCCTCCCGTCTTGTATTTACGGGAAAAATAAATACCATTCCCCGGGTTTCTATTTCGGAGTAATTTATTTTTTTATTCAAAATGAACAGGCAGGTGAATAAATAATGAAACCAGATGTGGAAAAAGCGAAAAGTTTTAAAAATATCCCCCCTTATATGTTTGCTGAAATAGATAGAATGATAGAAAAAGCAAAAAAAGATGGTGTGGATGTGATTAATTTTGGCATGGGAGATCCTGACCTGCCCACTCCCGACCATCTAATTGAAATAATGCAGAAAGAGGTAGCCGACCCCTCAACACATGGTTACCCCGATTATCTCGGCAATTCTGATTTCAGAGAGTCGGTCGCGGACTGGTACAAAGAGAGATTTTCTGTTCAGCTGGATCCAAAAAGAGAAATAATTTCTTTAATAGGATCCAAAGAAGGACTGGCTCACCTCCCTTTATGCTTCATTAATCGGGGGGATAAAGCCCTGATACCCGATCCCGGGTATCCAGTGTATGAAACATCTATAATAATGGCAGGTGGGGAACCTGTATCGGTCCCTTTAAGACCGGAAAATGATTACCTGGTAGATTTTTCAGAAATCGGAAATGAGATTTTACAGCAGGCCAAATTTATTTTTCTCAATTATCCCAACAATCCCACCGGAGCTGTAGCTGACCTGGATTTTTACAGGGAAGCTGCTGCCCGGGCTAAAAAGTATAACTTCTTTATTATTCACGATGCAGCTTACAGTGAAATAGGGCTGGATGGGTTTACCCCTCCCAGCTTTCTCGAAGTAGAAGGCGGTAAACAAGTTGCCATCGAATTTGGATCTCTTTCCAAAACTTTTAACATGACTGGCTGGCGTCTGGGATGGGCCCTGGGCAATGAAGAACTTGTAGAGGCTCTGGGCACCATAAAAACCAATATAGATTCCGGAGTTTTTGAAGCAATTCAAAGAACCGGCACTGCCGCTTTAAGAGGGGATAAAACATGCACACAGAATGCCAGGAAAGTATATAAGAGGAGAAGAGATCTTCTGGTCAATGGACTAAAAAAGCTGGGATTACCGGCAAAACCCAACAGGGGCGCCTTTTATATGTGGGTAAAAATCCCATCCGGATACGAAAATAGTCAGGAGTTTTCCCGGGAAGTCTTTGAAAAAACCGGTGTATTCTTCACCCCGGGAATAGGTTATGGAGATCAGGGGAAAAATTATGTGCGGATAGCTCTTACTGTTACCCGGGATACAATTAAGGAGGCTGTAGACCGTCTTGATAGACATTTCGATTGGTCCTGAATAATTTTGGTATTTCACCTGAGTTGGGGACACGATTTTTGGGCAATGGATCTGGCCATGACAGGGAAGGAGCTGACAGATGCTTCCAAAAGACTGGCACACTCATCCTTTTTCTCACGGAGAAGAAGAATTAAAACCATGTCAAAATTATTCTATTTTACATCGATATGTTCAGAGCGCTGAGAGAGCAGGACTTCAGGGGATTGGATTTACCGATCATGAAATGCACATCTCTGAATTTGATTTTGACAGCATGTACAGGATAAAAGAGAGGTCCAGTATTGATGTTGATATCGGCATTGAATTTGATTACTCCCCGGGAAGAGAGAATGAAATATCCGAAATTTTGAACGAATATCCCCTGGAATACTGTATCGGATCGGTGCATGATCTGGGCGGGTGGAATTTTGACAATCCAAATTATAAGGAGCGTTTTTCTCATTTCAACTATCGTGAGTTAAGGCAGGTTTACACTTATTATTTTTCTCTGGTAGATAAAGCAGTTAAAAGTGATTTATTTGACATCATTGGTCATTTCGATCTAATTAAAATTTATGATTATCATTTAGATGACCGCGAGGAAATAATTCGCCTCGTTGATCCTATACTGAAAAAAATGGCATCCAGGAACATTAAACTGGAACTCAACAGCAATGGCCTAAATAAACCTGCAGGGGAAATATACCCGGCTCTGGATATAATAAAACAGGCTCGACATAGAAACGTTGAGATGATTTTAAGCTCCGATGCCCATCGACCGGAACGGGTAGGGGAACACTTTCAATTTATGAATAAGCTGAAGGAGATTATATAAATCAGGCTAAATTAACACTGGAGGTGAATAAAATTTTTTTTACAGATGAAGGAAAGATCAATAAAAATCAGCTGATCACATATCCTGATGAAAGCTATGAAAAATTAAAGGGTAAAACTATAGAATGCAGCCGCTGTCATTTGAGAGAAAAATGCTCACGTGTGGTTATGGGAGAAGGCAGTATTCATAACAAAATAATGCTGATAGGAGAAGGGCCGGGAGCTGACGAGGACAAACAGGGAAGACCATTTGTGGGAAGAGCCGGAGAGCTTTTAAATGAAATGCTGAAAGATAATGGCATGGCCCGGGAAGATCTCTATATTAGCAATATTGTTAAATGTCGCCCTCCTGACAATAGAACTCCCAGAGAAGATGAGATGGACGCCTGCGCACCGATACTTAAAGCTGAGGTTAAATTGATTGAACCCAAGGTAATAGTACCCCTGGGTTCCACATCTCTAAATTATCTGCTGGGCGGAGGACAATCAATTACAGAGAAGAGGGGACAGTGGATAGAAAAAGGAGATTTATATTTTTTGCCAACATTTCATCCCGCATACATACTGCGAAATAGAAATGTAAAGAAGGATGTAAGCAGAGACTTAAAACTTTTGAAAAAAGCTGCCAGAAGAATAGATGAACTCTATGATTGCAATTTCAGCTCTTTTTAGATATGGATTAATAAATTAGATAGGGATTAATAAAAACGTTTTTTTATTTTTTTAATCTATATTTCTAAATAAACCAATAACTTTGCCTAAAATTGATACATCCCTGATTTCAATATTATCATACTCAGGATTTTCCGGCACAAGTTTTATAATATCATCTTCCGCAAAATATCTTTTAACAGTTGTTTCATCCTCAAGAAGAGCGATTATTATATCACCGTTTTCAGCTATTTCCTGTTGCCTGGCAATGACATAGTCCCCATCATTAATACCGGCATTTTTCATGCTGTCACCTTCTACCTGAAGCATAAATACATCCTTATTGCCAGGTTTAAAATAGTTTAAAGGGAGCGGAAAAAAATCTTCAATATTTTCTTCTGACAGGATAGGAACTCCAGCTTTCACTCTACCTACTA
Source organism: uncultured Halanaerobiaceae bacterium (assembly GCA_964630835.1). Taxonomy (GTDB): domain Bacteria; phylum Bacillota; class Halanaerobiia; order Halanaerobiales; family Halarsenatibacteraceae; genus Halarsenatibacter. The sequence continues at coordinate 582 of CAZVZM010000010.1, read as the reverse complement.
TGGGCACCTTTAAAATTTCCGGTTGAGCTTTCTCTTTTTCTCCGTTTTTCTTCTTTATTAAAACTTCGATAGCTCTGGGTTTCTCTGGATCTCTTCGAATATAGCCCTTTTTTTCCAGGGTCTTTAAATGACTGTGAACAGAAGCGGGAGATTTTAAGCCTACGGCCTCTCCAATCTCTCTGACAGAAGGTGGGTAACCCCGGGCAGCAATTTCCTGTCTGATAAATCGAAAGATACTTTCCTGTCTATCTGTGAGATCTTCTAAATCCATAATTCGATAATCCCTCCCGAGGGGTAAATTATTTACATATTTAATTATAACACAGCGTACCTTAGAGGGCAAACAGAAGTTCTCACCAAAGAATTGAATACCTGTATCTATAACAGCAAATATCACCCTCAGAAAAATTGCGCAAAATACACATTTTACGCAATTTAGCTAAATTTAAATTATTAAGGTTTCTCCTTGCATTCAGTAAGTTTGTTTGGATCTTCTCCATAATCGTTGGTGAAATTTACGACATATGCCTTTAAAGCGATAGCTGCTCACCTCTTATTATAGGAAGCTATGAGGCGAAGTGA
>CAZVZM010000009.1:0-50554 GCA_964630835.1 uncultured Halanaerobiaceae bacterium | reverse complement strand
GAGTATCACTTCGCCTCATAGCTTCCTATAATAAGAGGTGAGCAGCTATCGCTTTGAAAGAATATGTCGTAAATTTCACCAATAATTATGGATAATATCCATAATTTTCAATCAAATAGTGACATCTGTCTGGAAGAGCTATCATCGGAAGCTCTCAATCTGTCTTTGATTATATTCCGATTGAATGGAACTCCGGCCATATATTGGCCCCGGCAGGTTATAAAATATCTCGCTCTTTTGAGCGCAGGGCCTATATCTTCCAGCTCCTGCCAGCCTATCTGTCTTTGCTGTCGGGCTGAGATTATGCGGCGGGCAGATTTAAGGCCGATGCCGGGAACTCTGATCAACATTTCGTAAGGAGCTCTATTTACCTCCACGGGAAACCTTTCTATGTTTTGCAGTGCCCAGTGACATTTGGGATCCAGTTCCGGATCCAGATCGGGCGTGTTTTCGTCAAGGAGCTCCTCTGCGGAAAAATTATATCTTCTGATCAGCCAGTCAGCCTGATAGAGTCTGTGCTCCCTGAGGAGAGGAGGCTGCTTGATCTCGGGGAGCCGGCTGTCACTGCTTATCGGCATAAAGGCAGAGTAATATACGCGCTTTAAGTTCATTTTTTCATACAGGCTCTGGGAGAGCTTTATAATTTGATAATCCGGCTCGGGGCTGGCACCCACTATAAGCTGGGTGCTCTGACCGGCAGGGACAAAACGGGGAGCGTTGCTGTATTTTTGCCGCTCCTCTCTATTTTTTTCAATATCGCCGCCTATTCCCTTCATTGCAGAAAGAATTTCGTCGCTGTCCTTGTCGGGAGCGAGATCGTTAAAGCTCTCTTTTGAAGGGAGCTCGATATTTACACTAACCCTGTCAGCCAGCCTGCCGGCGCGCTCAATTAAACTGTAGTCCGCCCCGGGTATGGTTTTCAGATGAATATATCCTCCAAAATTGTAATCCTCTCTCAGCAGCCTGACTGCGCTGCAGATCTGCTCCATGGTATAATCGGGACTGCGTTCTATTGCGGAGCTTAAAAAAAGACCTTCTATGTAATTTCGGCGGTAGAAATTGATTGTGAGCTCGGCCAGCTCCCGTGGCGTCAGACTGGCTCGGGGCCTGTCATTGCTGACCCTGTTCACACAGTATACACAATCGTATATACATCGGTTGGTGTAAAGAATTTTAAGCAGCGATATGCAGCGACCATCCTCGCTCCAGCTGTGACAGATGCCCCCTGAAGCTGTTGAACCGAGCTGAGGAGTATTCCCCGTATTTTTTCGGCGGCTGCCGCTGGAGGAGCAGGAAGCATCATATTTGGCTGCCTGAGCGAGAATTTCCAGTTTATTCTTTATCTCCATGGAAAGAGCCTCCTCCGCTTCTTTTGATTCTTTTTAACTTATGATAACATACATTTGTTTGATAATCAAAGCGCAAAATATAAATTTTGTCGATCAAAGCAATCGATATTAATTGCGGAAATGAGGTAAATATGATATTTTAATTGTGGAGTTAGCATCGATCTTTAAGCCGCAAAATAAGGACAATTTTTGGAGGAATAGATATGAATATTTCAGAAAAAAAGTTTTTCTGCTCCTGGAGTGGTGGTAAGGATTCCTGTCTTGCCTATTATTATGCCCTCGAGGAGGGGGCGATCCCCGAAGCTCTGGTAACTACTCTTATTGAAAGTGGTGAGCGCACCAGAGCCCATGGATTAAACCGGGAGGTGTTGAGGAAGCAGGCTAATTCACTGGGCACCTCTCTCTTTACCACCTCCACCAGCTGGGAGGATTATGAGGATAACTACATCGCTCTTCTTAGAGAGCTAAGGAATAAAAGCACAGAGATTGAAATGGGAGTTTTTGGTGACATCGAACTGGAGGAACATAGAGAGTGGGTGGAAAAAGTATGCCGGGCCGTGGATCTCAATGCGCATCTGCCCCTCTGGCAGAGGTCACGCCGGGAGCTTGTCTGTGAATTCATCGAATCAGGTTTTGAGGCTCTGGTGGTTGCGGTTGATGCAGAAGAGCTGGATGAAGAATTTCTGGGGCGCCCTCTGGATATGGCGTTTATAGCGGAGCTGGAGAGAAAAGAGCTCGACCCATCTGGAGAGAATGGGGAATACCATACTCTTGTTGTTGATGGTCCAATTTTCTCAGAACCGGTACCCTACGAACTGGGTGACAGATATAAGAAAAATGGCAGCTGGTATCAGGATGTGCATTCCGACTGAAAGGCAAATCGATTTATGAAGATTTAGTGAGGAGGAGTAAAAGTTATCTCTCAACCCGAAATTGATCGATATCGCTGGAAAATATACTTCATACTCAGTTTTTCATTTTTAATAGCTTTTTTTCATCGTTATACTCCCGGAGTCATGTCCGGAATGCTCGCCGGCGACCTTGATCTGACGGCAACACAGCTGGGCACTCTCTCCTCACTCTACTTTTATGCTTATGGGGCTCTGCAGGTGCCGGTGGGTGTCGTAACAGATAAATTTGGAGTTCGTAAAATTACAACAGCAGGTATGCTTGCAATTGCTGTCGGCTCTCTCTTATTTGCAGTGGCCGGCGGCAGGTCTTTAGCCTACCTGGGTCGGCTGCTGCTCGGCCTGGGTTCAGCAGTGTTTTTTATTTCCATTTTGAAAATCATCTCAATTTGGTTTCCGCCCGAATATAACACAAAACTTCTCGGCTGGACATCTTTAATAGGTAATTTTGGGGCATTACTTGCGGCCACTCCATACTCTCTGTTTTTAGGACTTATGGATTGGCGGAGTTCTTACTTGATCTTTGGCGCAGGGGGATTATGTATGGCAGGATTCATATGGAAAATTGTGCGTGATAATCCCCGTGATATGGGTATGGAACCTGAACATTCTATAAAAGAGGAAGATAAAAGTTTTGCCAGTATCATTAAAGGTGTCAAAAAAATAGCTGGCTCCCTGCAGTTCTGGCAATATTTTTTCGTTGTAATGATACTGGTGGGCAGTGTAATGAGTCTTTCCGGCCTCTGGCTGATTCCATATATGATGCACGTTTTTAATTTTAGTCGCGATGCTGCTTCCAGTCTGGTAGTTGTTATTACACTCGGCTTGCTGGTGGGATCGTCCCTTCTGGGCTGGATGGAAAGTAAAATTAAAAGCCGCATCTTAATGCTCAGGATTGTCTTAACTTTCAACATACTTTTTTGGTTTTATATAATTGTTCCGGCTGGCGGGCGTCCCCCTTTTCAAATTCTTATGCTTCTGCTGTTTTTTGCGGGAGCTATAGGTATAATGGCTATGGTTTCTTTTACCTCTGTGCGGAATATGTTTCCCCGTTTTAAAGGCAGTGTCAGTGGAGTTCTTAACATTGCGCCTTTTCTGGGCACAATCATCTTCAATTTTCTCATCGGATGGCGGCTCGATGCTTCCTGGACGGGAGAGATTATGGACGGATCCCGGGTATACAGCCTGACTGGATACCGTCAGGGTTTTAGCGTAATATTGATACTGCTGCTCGCAGCTTTAGCCGTCAGTTTCAATATTAAAGAGGGAGAAGAACAGGGGCAGCAGCCTTAATTTTTTGAAAATAATTGAATTAATTTGGGTCTTGACATTCTCTGACCTTTATACTATAATTATCAGTGAAGAAAGGTCAGGGAAGATAAAAAATGCTTTAGGAGGTGTCCGCAATGTTTGATCTGATGCCATTCAGAGACAGGCGCAGGAGAAGGTCAGGCAGCCCCGCGGAAAGTGCATTTGACAACTTCCTCACGGATACCATGGATATGTTCCGCAGCAGTTTCAAGACAGATGTTATAGAAGAGGATGATCAGTTCATTATCGAGGCTGAGCTTCCCGGTCTGGATAGGGATGATATTAACATCGAGCTGCAGGATAATATTCTCTGCATCAGCGCTCAACATGAAGAAGAAGATGAAATAGAAGATAGAGATTATATCAGAAGAGAGCGCCGCACCGGCAGTTTCCAGCGCAACTTCCAGCTGGAGAACGTGGATGAAGAGGGAATAACCGCAGAATTTGACAGCGGAGTGCTGAAAGTATGCCTGCCCAAAGAAGAACCCGAGCGCAAAGAGCGCCGCACTATTGATATAGAATAAATTGATACAGAAAAAATGTAGAACCGGATGCAGAACCATCTCCCCTCCTTTCTCATCCCGGCTTATTAAAAATTGAAACATCTCATTCATTTTTTTCTATCGTTTAATCCCACCCCCGGATAATTAATGCCTCCTTCAATAGAAAATCCAAAATAAATTGCACTTTGCTGGCGGCCCCCGGGCCGCTCTTTTTGATTTGACCTAATTTTACATGATATTAACGCCATATTAATGCACATTTAATCTGTTCATGGTAATATATTTCATGATTGGTTATATTAAATAAAGCATATATCATCAAAATTTCGCAATTATAATCCCCGTCATAACAATCATGTCAATCATATAGCCGACAAAATGGCTTTTTGCAGTGCAATTATTTATTAAAAAATGTGTATCAACTAATGCCAAAGATTATGCATAGATCACCAGCATAAAACGACAGAAAAGAATATTTAAAAAATGAAGTTTTGCAGAAACAAATTATCTTTGCTAACATAATAAACGGAGATTATACTTAAATCACTTTAAAGTCGTTTCTTCTCCAAAGTGGTTGTTGACAATGAGATATATCTGTAAGCAAACTAAAAAAATTTCACTAACTAATTTGGAGAAGATCCAAAAAATCTAATTCAAATACTGGGAGGGGAAAAATTTGAAAATCAGATCCAGAGCTGCTGCAGTTTTTCTGACGGCCCTGCTCATTGCTGGGATGACTTCCGGAGCTGTTCTGGCAGAAGAGGTGGCGGAAGAAGTGCTGATTTTACACACCAATGATGAACACGGAGTAATTGAAAATTTTGATCGGATAGCCTGGTATAATCAGCAGATGCAGGAAGAATACGACAATGTATTTCTTGTAAGCGCCGGCGATATTTTCAGCGGCAATCCGGTGGTTGATGAATACGTCATTGATGGAGAAAACTTAAGAGGTAAACCCATTGTAGGTCTAATGAATGAGGCGGGTTATGATGCGCTTGTGCTGGGAAATCATGAATTTGACTACGGGCAGGAGGTGCTGCAGGACAGGATAGATCAGGCGGAATTCCCCGCAATTCTGGCCAACTTTGACACTGAAGATACCTCCACTCTGGAACAGCCTGAACCCTATATCTTTCTGGAAACCGATGAGGGAAATGAAATAGCAGTTTTGGGTCTGGTAGAGATTGGCGATGATGGCATACCGGCCACTCATCCCGGCAACCTGGATGGCATAGAGTTTTTCCATCCAGTTGAAACAGCTCTGGAATATGATTTTCTGGCCGACGAGTCGGACGTCTTCCTCGGCCTAACACATATGGGGCACGGCTGGGAACAGGATCTGGCTGCTGAGATGCCGGAACTGGATCTGGTTATTGGAGGACATTCTCATACTGTGGTAGAAAGCCCACCGATGATTGAGGGAGCGCTTGTTGCCCAGGCCGGAGCGGATACTGAATATCTGGGCAAAATAGAGGTGGAGCTCGCTGAAGATGGAGATATTATTTCACGAGAGGGCAGTTTGATCGATATTGATGACATAGAGGACCGGGATGAAGATGTGACCGCCGAGATTGAACGCTATGAAGCTCAGGTCGAGGATATTTTTGCCCGGGAAATAGGATATATTGATGGCGACCTGAGCGGTAATATGGAGCTGGGAAGTCTTATGACCGATGCGGCCCGTCACAGAGTGAATGCTGACTTTGCCTTTCAAAATAATGGCGGGATCAGAGTCAGCGAAATTGGAGGAGAGATCACTGTTGGGACCATATTTGAGCTGGAGCCCTTTGGCAATGACGTGGTTGTCTATGAAATGACGGCCGATGATATTAGATCTCTGCTGCAGTTTTCCTATGAGCGCCGATACTCGATCGATCTGCAGGCGGGCGGTCTTAACTATGAAGTGGCAGTCAATGATATCGGAGCCGTGGAGGATATAAATCTCACCTATCCTGATGGTTCACCTCTCGATGAGGACAGGGTTTACGAGGTAGCTTTAAGCAGTTATGTAGCCGATACCTATGAATTTACGGCCCGGGATGAGGGTGAAAATACTTACCGCAGAACCAACGATGTAATAATTGAGTTTATTGAAGAAGATCTGGAACCAGGAGATCTCGAGGATTATAAGGATGTTGACCGCATTTCTACCTCCTCCGTTCCTGGCGGTGAGGGTACCGAAATAGCGCGGACCGTTGAGCCTCTTTCCACCATAGGCAAGGGAGAAGGGTCAGTTACAGCCGGCAACCTTAAGGCAGATGCTGTGCGAGAAGTGCTGGATATAGATTTTGGCACCTATCCCACAGATCAGCTGGCTTCAGATGTCGAATTTGAGGAAGGCCCTGTCTATGAAGAGGCGCTGCAAAATATCTTCTATGATAGTTTTGCCTATGATAACAATGTTGTCATTGCCACGGTCACCGGTGAGATGTTTGAAGAGATGCTGCATGGACAAAATGTGTGGTATGGCGGTGCAGCCACTCAGGCATCAGGCTTCACTTATGAAATCATTAAGGAAGATGGCGAAATAGTAGATACAAAGGTTTTTGTCGACGGTGAGAGAATAGATCCCGAAGGGGAATATACTGTCGGTTTTAACAGCTACGTATACCAGTTTTACAGCGAGAATGTTGATCCCCTTGATTCGTCTACAACAGATCGCATTGAGGTAGAGATTCTTATGGAATACGTCGATGGTATTGATGAATTTGGCGAAGAGCTGGCTGAAGATAGAATATCTATTATAGAGTGAGGTTAGCTTATAACCGTTTATTGTTGTGGGCACAGCAGGAATAAGTTTGAAACCGAAAATATCCCCGGCCGAAAGGCCGGGGATTATAATAAAATTGGTCCATACTGAGCCGGGAGAATTTTTATAACCCCGGTTTTGATCATGCTAACGACAAATTTCCTGGATGAAATCTTTTTTTATCTTCAATCTTTGAGAGACAAAATTAAATGTTAGCGTGAGCACAGCTCAATAGATGATAACTGGAATTATCCGGTACTACCAAAAATTCAAGAGGGAGGTTTTACCTTTGGCTGAGGACCTGCAGGATAAATTGTCCCAGATGGAGGAATTTGTTTTTGACCGAATGAAAGAAACCTCTCTTCCCGCCGTTAGTATGGCAGTAATTAAGGGAGATAGAGTGGTTTACAGCCGGGGTTTTGGCAAAAAGGATCTGGAAAGTGGAACGCCGGCCACTTCCGCAACCCTCTATGGGATAGGCAGCATAACAAAATCCTTCACCTGTCTGGCTTTAATGCAGCTGAGAGATAAGGGGAAATTGAATCTCGAGGATCCCGTCAGCCGTTACCTGGATTTTAATATTAAGCCGAAGGATCAGGAAACAAAAATCTGGCATTTAATGACCCATACCAGCGGCATTCCTGCTCTGGCCTATGCGGAGGCCGTCATCAGAAATTCTGTCGGCGATGATGTCCGGGATGTTCCCATAGGCGATGTGGAGGACATGCTTACCTTTATGGAGGAGAGCGAAAACTGGGTGGAAACTGCTCCTGGTGAACGCTGGTTTTATCTCAATGAAGGATACGTGCTTCTGGGAGGCATTATCGAACGGATTTCCGGTGAGACCTATGAAGATTATATAAATGAGAATATTTTGCAGCCTCTGGAAATGGAACGCACCTGCTTTGATAAAAGCAGTGTCGAATCCGAGGCTGATGCTGCCACTCCCTATTTGATCAGAGGTGGGGAGCGGAGCCCAAAGGACTATCTCTATGGAAGCATAAGCAGCGATGGCGGAATAATCAGCAGTGTTGATGATATGGCTTCATATCTGAAACTTTTCATTTGCGGAGATGAAAATATAGTCAGCGATTCTTCTCTAAAGGAAATGATGAAATCCAGGATTTCCACCCCGGCCAGGCGCTTATACGAGCGGAGTGAGAGTGGAACTAAAAATAGTGTAATAGAGGCAAAATATGATCACGCTGAAACCCCCAGATATTATGGCTATGGCCTGGGGATAAATCCGAATTTTATGGGCTATACCAGGATCGGACATGGCGGAAGCGTCCTGGTGTCCACAGCTCAGATGGATTTTATTCCGGAGAAAGATCTGGGAATTGTGCTGCTGTCAAATGGCAGCGGCTATCCTTTAAGCAATCTCTCTCGATATACTCTGGCTTTGCTTCTCGATGAAAACCCGGAAAAGCTGGCCTTCCGCGTGGGAGAGAAGAGACTGGAACAGCTTACGGGTGTTTACAGAGCCTACAAAAACAATATGCAGATTGATGTAAGCCGGCAGGGGGATACGCTTATTTTGGAGCCCAGCACCTCTCCGGATCAGAGGATTTTTCTTGTTCCCAATAAAATAGGAGAAGATGAAATTATCTGCTCGGCCCTGCAGGGAGGAAGAAGACTGCCCGTGGAATTTTATCTCCGGGAAGATGGTATTGAACTGCTCTACGGGCGATATAAACTGAGAAAAAATATGTGAGATTACTCCCGGGAAGCCTGACATATATCGACAATCTCTGATTTGACATTTAACAACTAATATCATATAATGAATATTCGGAAAATCGAACATTGCAACATGTCTGGCGGGGCCCTCTGGCCCCGCCTGTGAGCCTGAAAATTTTTCAGAGGCATCATCCTCATTCATTTTTCTTCGTTTTTCTCCGCTCAGATTCTGTCTCCAGTTTTTCTCCACTTAAAAAGTTAAAGAGTGCAGTGAATTATAAGGATATTTTCTGGCGCCCTGTCTCATGCAGCTGGCTGCAGTCAGGCTGTACAGATGAACGGATTTAGTTTGATTAAAGTATTATAGCCGGTGAAAATGAGCTGCAGAATCTGTCATGTCCGGGGTCAGATATTTCTAGCATTAAGGTTCTTTATGCAATAGGTTGATGGATATAGCATAAGATCTCTTATGATTTTTTGGATGGAAAATATAAAGCAAAGTAATACTCAAAAGTTGATATAGCACTTCAAAATGGAAATTCAACAACTGGGGGGATAATAATGGATTTGCAGCCTTTTGTGATTGGAATTTTTCATGTGGGGATTTTATCTTTTTTTCTGCTGCTTGGTAAATACATCAGAGTTAGGATAAAGACTCTCCAATATCTGCTGCTTCCCTCGGCTGCCATTGGTGGCCTTCTGGCAATGTTTGTAAGCCCATATACTCTTGGGGGAATATTTGATTATCCCGAATTAATAGTTGATATTTATGATAATTTCGGCGAAATCTCAATTTTTCTGTTAAATTTTGTTTTCGCAGGTATGTTCATCGGACGAGAAATACCCAAACTTGGCAAATCTTTTCGTGAGGCCGGGCCTCAAATATTGCTGGGGCAGATGCTTTCATGGGGACAGATTTTACTGCCTTCTCTGCTGGTAGCTCTGGTCCTAACACGCTTTTATGACCTGCCGGCAGCTTTTGGCACTATTGTGGCAGTCGGTTTCGATGGCGGCGCCACTGTAGCCGTGGGATACACCTCAACCTTCCAGGAGCTGGGCTGGTATCCCGACGGGGTGCAGCTGGCTATTGCTTCCGGAGTAGTCGGTGTGCTTATGGGCTGCGTTATAGGCGTCAGTTTGATAAACTGGCTGGTTCGCCGGGGTCATATTGAAGAAGCCGAGGATCCCAATGACCTGCCTGATAACGTTAGAAGAGGTCTTCTGGAGGAAGAAAATTTTGAAAGAGCCGGAACTATCACAGTTGTTCCTCAGTCTGTCGAGCCCATAGCTCTGCATTTGTGTCTATTTGGCCTCGCCATGCTTGGTGGCTGGGGCATAGTGGCTCTTCTTGAGATGCTGCCCGGGTTTTTGGGGACATTTTTTAGCTTTGCACCTCTATTTCCCTTTGCCATGATTAGCGGTATGATAATACAGATTATACTAAATAATACCGGGTATGGATACCTGGTGGATAGGGGACTGGCCGAGCGCCTTTCCGGGATGGGACTTGAGTTTTGTATTCTTTCGGTGTTTGGCTCGCTTAATCTTCCCCTTGTGCTCGAATCCAGCATACCTCTCGGTATAATAATAACTTCCGGAATTATCTGGAGTGTGGCAACAGCTCTTTATGTGGCCCCCAGAATTATGCCCGATCACTGGGCCGAGAGAATGCTGGTAGACTATGGACAGTCCATGGGCAATGTGCCTGTGGGCATGATGCTTCTGCGTGTGGTGGACCCCCAGTTTGAAACACCTGCTCTGGAGTCATTTTCCTATAAACATGCTTTTCATGCTCCGGTATTTTTTAGCATACTGGCCTTCCTGCCCATAGTGGCTGAGATGTTCGGTATTGAAGTGGTGGCCGCAATCAGCTTTGGTGTCATTGTTCTCTGCTATGTACTGGCCAGATTGTTTAACTACTGGGGCAAACCGGTTAAACCGGTGCGAGATATTATCAGCTGACATGCCTATTTAACGAAAAAGTGTAAATCTATTACACTCTCAATTATAATCTGCTGATGACAGGCAGGCCTCCAGGCCTGCCTTTTCTCATGCTCTAAAAACAAAACTCAAGCACAATATTTTTCCGTAGTGGTCATATCTTCACGGTTTCACGGTGATAAAGAAGGATATTTTTCACAGATGTTAAATATAAATAATTGAGAGGATTTTTATCGACTGGATTATTTCTACCCTGCATAACAAGCAAGGTTCTTCCTGTTATAGGTTGATAGATATCGCATAAGATCGCTATCATGATAATAATGCAGAGGAAAAATTTCTTTGTGAGCGAAGCTGAACGCAAGAAGATCCATAAAAATTGGCGGTAATTCAGCGGCAATTCAAAGGTAGGAGGAGTGATTTTTGATGGGAAAGCTGCCGCCGGAGGACTGTAAATTTCCGGAAGCAAATAATTTTGGCGCCGAAATAAATTGCGAGATTAAAAATACAGCAAATGCTTTTCCTCAGATGGTTCTTTTGTTGACGGGAGAGGGAAAAGTGGTCTATGCTGATAGGAGCTGGCAGAAACTTTTAAATAGAGTGGATTTGCCCGATGAATTTTTTGAAGGAGCGCCAGGCTGGGGGGAGTTTTTTCGCTCTGTAGAGATTACTGCTGGGTCTTCGAAGGCCAATGAAGACTATTCTATTATCAGCCGTGGGTTTAAAAGGGTTAAATCCGGTGCTGATGAAAGTTATACCACCAGAGTAAAGATATCCCGGGAAAAACAGGATGACTGGTATGACCTGGAGATCAGATCATTTCCGGGAAAAGGTGCAGAAATAATAATGCTGCTGGAAGATATTACAAAGATCAAAGAAAATGAAAGGCAGATCTCCCGACAAAAACAGTGGCTGGAAGCATTGTTTGAAAATTCCACTGCCGCTATTGCCATGACCGATGAGAAGCATCGCATTATCGATATAAATAAAAAGTTTGAAGAAAAGTTCAAATTTGAACTTAATGAAATTGAGGGGATGGACCTGGATAAGGTGCTAAATAAAGGGCGGGAGGATTCCGCTGATCAGAATCTTTCCCGCCAGGTAATGTCCGGAAAGGCAGTTAAAACAGAAGGCACCAGATATGATCGCCACGGCAGAGCAATGGAATTTTTAATAAAAGGGGTGCCAATATATGTTCAGGGTGAGGTGCTGGGCATATATGCAATTTATGAAGATATTTCAGAAATAAAAGAACAGGAGAGAAAACTGAAAATAAATAAATTTTCTGTGGATAGGGCAGCAGTTGCAGTTTTTAGGATCAGACCCGATGGACATTTTATCTATGCTAATGAAAGAGCGGGGGAATTGCTTGGATGCGAAAGTGAGGAGCTGATCAGCAAAAATATTTCAGATGTGGATCCCAATTACGGAGAGAAGGAGATCGAAAGACTATGGCAGCAGCTCAAAGAAGAAAAAAAACTGGATTTTGAATCCGAGCTGGAAACCTCAGAGGGAGAGATAATCCCGGTGCGGATTACCAGCCGTTATCTCAAGTATCAGGGGCAGGAATATCATTTTGCATTTGTTAGAGATATCAGTGATCGCAAGCGGGCAGAGAGGGAATTAAAGATTAGAGAACGACAGTATAGAGAGCTCTTCGATAAATCGCCGGCAGGGATGATGCTCGAGGATGAAAATGGAAATATTCTCAAGGTGAATGAGGTTCTCTGTGAGCACTCAGGTTACACACCGGAGGAGCTCGAAGGCAGCAGCATTTTTGAAACTCTCGTGCCGGAAGAGCAGCATGAAGAAGCCAGAAAAAATATACAGAAGCTTCTCGAAGGAGAGGATCTGGAGTTTATTACAACCTCACGCACCAAAAAAGGCGAGGAGTTTTACGTTTATCTTAAAGAAACCAGTGTGCAGCTGCCGGACGGAAGGCCAGGAGTGCTATCAATGCAGATTGATATCACCGATCTGAAGGAGCAGCAGGAAAAAATCGAGTATTTGAGCTATCATGATAGTCTCACCGGTTTATATAATCGGACTTTTCTGGAGGAGGAAATTGAGAGATTGGATACAGGACGCCAGCTTCCCATAAGTATGATGATGATAGATGTAAATGGCCTAAAACTCATCAATGATTCTTATGGACATGATATGGGAGATAAGCTATTAAAGAAAACAGCTGAGATCCTGGAAAATTCCAGCCGGGAGGAAGAAATAGCTGGCCGCTGGGGGGGAGATGAATTTTTGATTGTTCTCCCGAGGACAGACAGGGAGGAGGCTGAACTGATATTTCAGCGAATTAAAAGCAGGTGCAAAGATGCACGACTAACCGATGATACGGGTGAAAAAATTCCAGTCTCTCTGGCTATAGGTATAGGAGTGAAGGAGAAGGAAAAAGAAGATATCTACGATGTTCTTGGGGTGGCCGAAGACAATATGTTTAATGATAAGCTTACCGAGAGCCGGAGCGTAAAGCACAATATTTTACAGGCCATGCTCAACACTCTGGGAGCCAAAAGCCAGGAAACTGAAGCCCACGTGAACCGCCTTGAGAAGCTGGCCCTGAAACTGGGGGAGAAATTGGATTTAAATCACACCCAGATGGAAAAATTGACGCTGCTGGCCACACTGCATGATATCGGCAAAACTGCCATACCTCAGGATATTCTTACAAAACCCGACTCTCTATCTGATGAAGAGTGGGAACAGATTCGCGAGCATCCCACAACCGGCTACCGCATTGCCTCCAGCAGCGATGAGTTCACTCATGTAGCCGAGGAAATTCTCAGTCATCACGAAAGATGGGATGGATCCGGATATCCCCGGGGGCTGGCCGGAGAAGATATTCCTCTCCTGGCCAGAATAATAGCGATCATCGATGCCTATGATGTTATGACAAATGGGCGTCCTTATAAAGAACCGATTTCCCGGGAAGAAGCTTTAGAGGAATTGAAAAGGTGCGCTGGCACTCAGTTTGATCCTGAGCTGGTTGAAAAATTTGTTGACCTTATGCAGGGTAAGTAGCCGGTAAAAGCCACTGGTTTGATCACGATTTATTTTGGCTCTTCTCCAAAAAATTTGTTGCAAAAAATGCTATATACATTGAAAATCTATAGTTTCTCAACTCTATATAATATGGATAAGAGCCATTATTTTTTACTATCATTTTTGTCTTCATTCATTTCAGCTAAAACCTCTTCAATTTTATCTATCTGTTCCTGGAGTTGTTCAAGCTCTATTTTGTATCTCTCCCGTTTTGTGCCCGGTATATGTCGTCCCGTCTGTTTAAGGACGAAATCTCGCTGCTGCTTAATCTCTTCATACCTGTCTCGTTTTTCTTCCAGCAGCTTTTCCAGTTCTTTTTTGTTCAATTTCATCAATTTTTTTCTGCTATACTCACTCATAAAATCCCTCCTTAAAGCCAGTATTAAATGATATCATAACGTAAGGGTTATTTCATGTGAATAGTTAACTCCTTAACTGTCTGCACCGGCAGATTAAATTTTTTGACAGCTGTTAGTGATGTTTGGGGGGAGAAAGGAGAAACTATAATATGTATACAGATAATTTTTATTTAACAGAGGCTTTAAAGGGCATAAGGCAGGGGAAATACACAGCCAGTGATCTGCTTGAAAGAGCATTGAAAAGAATAGATAACTGCGAGAGTGTAATTCGGGCTCTGCTTTCGGAAGAAAACAGGGAAAAGCGGCTGACCGAGCGGGTAAAAAAGCTAGATAAAAAATATCGGAAAGAGAGAGCCCTGTCACCGCAGTCTGATCTTTATGGTGTGCCGATCGGAGTTAAAGATATATTTCACGTAGATAAATTGCCCACCAGAGCCGGCTCCCGCATTGATCCAGAATTGTTGACTGCAGAGGAGGGAGGAGCGGTAAAAGCTCTGCGAAAAGCGGGAGCATTGGTTTTGGGCAAAACTGTTACAACTGAATTTGCCTATTATGCCCCCGGTCCCACCCGCAATCCCTGCAATCCAGATCACACCCCTGGAGGCTCAAGCAGCGGCTCCGCTGCTGCTGTTTCGGCTGGCTACTGTCCTCTCGCTCTGGGGAGTCAGACAATTGGTTCTGTAATTCGACCTGCTGCTTTTTGTGGCATTACAGGTTTTAAGCCCAGTTATGAAAGGATATCACGGGAAGGAATGATGGATTTTTCTCCCTCGGTTGATCACGTGGGCTTTTTTACCCGTGATGTCAGCAGCATCCGACCTGCTGCTAAAGTTCTGCTGTCGGATTGGAAACCCCAAAAAGATACTGGTGACATCCACAGGGAGGTAAAACTGGGCATTCCTGATACAGCTTACCTTGACCAGGCTGAAGAAGAGGGCCGGCATTTATTTCACAAAAACATAAAAAGACTGCAATCGACCGGTTTGGAGATAAAAGAATTATCCATTCTGGAAAATATAGAGGAAATTAATGAGCTGCATAAAAAGCTGGTGGCTCGCGAATTTGCCGTGGTGCACAGGAAAAGATATCGAGAGCATGGTGATTTATTTCGCCCGGAAAGCGAAGAGCTTCTTAAAAGAGGCCAGAAGGTCAGTGAGGAGGATAGCAAAAGAGCTCGAAAGAGAAGATTGAATTTGCGCGGGGAAATATCCACAGTGATAAAGGAAAAAAGTATAGACGGAATTCTTTCTCTCTCAGCACCCGGGCCGGCCCCGGAGGGAATAGATGACACCGGGGATCCTGTGATGAATCTTCCCTGGACATATGCTGGAGTTCCTGTGGTCTCTATTCCTTCTGCATTTTCAGAAAAGGGATTGCCGGTGGGACTTCAAATAGCTGTTCCCTATGGAGAGGATGAAAAGCTTATTACTCTGGGAGAAAAAATAGAAAAATTTTTTGGAGAAAATAAAAAAGACCGGCAATAATGCCTGCCGGTCAGAGCTGCGGGTCTTTTACAGATTTAAATTCAGCATTTTATATAAGAAGAAGTATTATAACGAGGACCGCCGGGGTGCAGACCTCCGCGGTATAGGTTATCCAGTTTTTTCTCGTTCATTATCACGCCTTTTTTTACGCACTCCCGCAGAAAGAGCTTTATATCCTCTCTGAGGTCTTCTTTATCCTCCCCTTCTGCTGGACGATGAGAAAATCGTTTCCTAAATTCCCTCTGAACATAGCTTTTAAACTTTGGAGAGGGGTAAGAAAAATGATTTTTTTCATCGATAGTAATCTTTGTGCGTCCATTTCTTATACGGATTGTGACATCCGGGATTTCTTCATCAGTCATACCTGTGAGTCACCCCTCCTTGCTGTTTTTTTGCCTGTGGGCCCTCAGGCCCAAAAGTTTTAGACCTCTTTTATTATTCTGAAGTTTTTTGACCTATCATTCTTTAAATTCAGAGCTCTACTATCATTATAAGAAAAAAAACGAGAAAATACAAAAAAAAATTTATTTAAAACAGTTCCAGAAAAGAACTTTCTGCAGGAAGAAGATTAATATGGTCATCACCTGGAGATAAAAAATATGCAGGAATGTTAGTGGGGGAAGGAGAAATTCAATACCACTGGATAATAATCAATGGCGGAGGGAGGGGGATTTGAACCCCCACACCATTACGGCTTCACCGGATTTCAAGTCCGGCCCCTTACCAGATTCGGACATCCCTCCACCTGGATTGATCTGAGCTTTAATTTATTTTCATTCATCTTAAATTCTACAATATTTACCCCGGCATGTCAAGCAGGGTTAGCAGGAGGGAAAAAAGTGGATAGAGAGAAATTAAAAAGGGAACTTTCAGGACGCAGAGCTCAGGAACTTATTTTTGATATTGCCGTCCACAACAGGGCCAAGGGCAGTGAGGGTTTTTCCAGAGCTCTTGAAGTTGTGCAAAAAGCTCTTAATAACAGGGTTGAAAATGAGAGGATAACCTTTGATAGTGATGGCACCTATAACGGCTGGGAGGTGCCCGAGGAGTTTAATATGCCGAAAGAGGCTGGCGAACCGGCCGAGGATTTTCTGGCCGCATTAAAGGAAAAGGAGTTGATCAGCATATGAAGTATTTTCATAAAATGGTGGGAGATAAAGTCTATCTATCGCCTTTAAACAGGGAGGATGCTGAGAAATTTACCGAGTGGATAAATGATCTTGAGGCTTCTCTTTATCTGGGGGCGGCCGAGCAGGTGTTTGGTTTAAAGGATGAGGAAGAGTGGCTGGAAGAAGCCGGAGATGAGGGATATCAATTTGCCGTGGTTGAAAAATCTCTGGATGAGCTCCTGGGCAGCTGTGGTCTTATGGATGTGGACAGTATTCACGGCACTGCGGAGATGGGGATTTTTATTGGAAATAAAAATTACTGGAATAAGGGCTGTGGAACCGAGGCTTCGCTCCTGCTGCTGGATTTTGCCTTCAATATCTTAAATCTACAAAATATCATACTTGAAGTCTTTGAGTTCAATGATAGAGCTCTTGCATGTTATGAGAAAATCGGATTTAAAAAAATAGGTCGACGCCGACAGGCCCGCTGTGTGGGAGGAAATAGATACGATGTGATAATAATGGATATGCTGTCGGAAGAATTTGAAGGAAGCCTGCTCGAGAAGCTTGATCTTTAATGAAATTAAATTTTTTGGCAGAAATAGTTACCTTTTCTCGGGATTTAACCGGTTGAGTGCAGAGTCAGGAGGAGCTTGTGTGAAGTCATTTTAGTATACTTTATATTTGAACAGTTATGTGTTACTATCTATATGAAAAAGTCTATAGGGGGGATAATATTGAGTGAGCTGATAGAAGTACGCTGGCATGGCCGCGGCGGTCAGGGAGCGAAGACAGCCTCAGACATAGTGGGGAAGACCGCAGCGGAGATGGGAAAGGACATTCAGGCATTTCCGGAGTATGGTCCGGAGCGGATGGGAGCGCCAGTCCAGGCATTTAACCGCATAAGCGATGAGGAGTTTACGATACACTGTCAGATCAAGAGCCCGGATTTTGTTGTTGTGCTTGACCCCACCCTTCTGGAGGCAGTAGATGTGACAGAGGGTGTAAAAGATGAAGGCAGTATAGTGATAAACAGCACAGAGAAGCCGGCAGAGATGAAGGAAAAACTCGATGGATTTTCTGGAGAGGTATGGACCGTTGACGCCTATAAGATATCTCAGGAGGAGATGGGGAGGCCAATACCGAACACACCGATGGTGGGAGCATTGATAAAAGCCAGCGGTGTGCTGGAACATGAGGAATTCATGGAAAAAGTGCAAAAAGTTTTGGACAAAAAGTTTTCTCGCGATGTTGTGGATAAAAATCTTAAGGCAATGAAAAGAGCCTATGAGGAGGTAGATAGCGAGTGAAGGTAAAACCCGGAGATGGTTACAGAGATATACCGGAAGGAGGGCTGGTTTTAGAGCCCGGCAGTTCGGCAGAGTATAAGACGGGAGGCTGGAGGACAAAGCATCCCGAGATAGATCAGGAGAAATGCACGGACTGTTTTTTTTGTGTGATATACTGTCCTGACTTTTCCATAGAGCATGAGGACGGTGAGGTGAAAGGAGTGGATTTGGAGTACTGCAAGGGATGCGGGATCTGCGCCAATGAATGTCCGGTGGATGCGATCACGATGAAGCAGGAATAGATTTTTTAATAAAAGGGCGAAGAATGACAAACTGTAAGGGAGGGAAGAAATAGATGAGCAAAAGCGTTAGTGAAAAGGCCGGAGAGAGAGTGGCAATGACCGGCAATGAGATTATGGGGGAAGCCATGCGACAGATAAATCCCGATACAGTCTGCGCCTATCCCATCACGCCGCAGACGGATATAGTGCAAAATTTTTCTCAGTATGTGGCCGATGGGGAGGTAGATACGGAATTTGTGACGGTGGAGAGCGAGCACAGCGCCATGAGCGCCTCCGTGGGAGCCTCAGCCTCGGGAGCAAGAGCGATGACAGCGACAGCAGCCAACGGGCTGGCCCTTATGTGGGAGGTATTGTATATAGCGGCAAGCTCCCGGCTTCCGATTATAATGCCCGTGGTAAACAGAGCTTTAAGCGCCCCGATAAATATTCACTGTGATCACAGCGATGCCATGGGAGCGCGTGATTCCGGCTGGATACAGCTTTTTGGGGAAAATGCCCAGGAAATTTACGACAATGCAATTCAGGCGGTGCGCATAGCAGAGCACGAGGACGTGCGTCTTCCTATAATGGTAAATCTGGATGGATTTATAATAAGTCACGCCGTGGAAAATGTGGATATGCTGTCAGATGAAGAGGTGCAAAACTTTATAGGGGACTACAATCCGGATGAAACACTCCTGGATCCGGAAAACCCCATAACAGCAGGACCACTGGCCCTGCAGGATTTCTATTTTGAGTTTAAAAAGCAGCAGGCGGAGGCAGCCGAGAACGTGCCCGGCGTGGTTAAGGAAATTGGAGAAGAATTTGCCGGGTTGACCGGGAGAGATTACGGATTATTTGAGGGTTATCGTCTTGAAGATGCCGAAATAGCCGCCGTGGCCTTAGGATCCACCACCGGCACAGCCAGACATACAGTTGACGCCTTAAGAGATGAGGGCATAAAGGCCGGGCTGCTCAAGTTAAGGCTATTTAGACCCTTTCCGGCGGAAGAGATAGCTTCAGCGCTTTCCTCGCTTGAGGCAGTTGCGGTAATGGATAGAGCTGATACCTTCTCCACCACCGGCGGGCCATTATTTGCCGACATTAAGTCTGCCCTTTATGATGCCGGTGCCGATGTTAAGGCAGTAAACTACATTTACGGACTGGGCGGACGGGATATAGATGAAGAGGAGATACGCTCCGTCTATGAAGATTTACAGGAGATAGTCAGGAAAGACAGAGTTAAAAGCCCCGTGAATTATCTCGGGGTAAGAGAGTAGGAGGTGAAATAAAGTGAATTTAAAGGAATATGCCCAAAAGGAGACCCGTTTAAGCTCCGGACACAGGCTCTGCGCCGGCTGTGCAGCCAGCAGCGTGGCCCGGATGGTGATGAGCGCCAGCGAAAATCCGGCGGTAGTGGGTTGTGCCACCGGCTGTCTGGAGGTTTCAACGACTATATATCCCTATACATCCTGGAAGGATTCCTATATACACAATGCCTTTGAAAATGTAGCCGCCACTATAAGCGGAGTGGAGGCAGCCTACCGCTCTCTCAAACGTCAGGGCAAGATGGAAGAGGATTTTGACATGATAGCCTTTGGCGGAGATGGCGGCACCTATGATATAGGTTTTCAGTCGCTTTCGGGAGCGATAGAGAGAGGTCATGATATGGTGTATGTCTGCTATGACAATGGAGCCTATATGAACACCGGGATACAGAGATCATCAGCCACGCCCAAAGGTGCCAGCACCACCACTTCTCCCGCCGGCGATGAGATACCGGGTAAGAGGAGAAGGCGCAAAGAGATAACAGATATAGTGGCCGCACACGATATAGATTATGTGGGTCAGACAGCTCCCTGGAGGCCGCAGGATGTTATCTCCAAGGCCAAAAAGGCCTTTAAAATTGATGGGCCCGCCTTTCTCAATATTTTAGCTCCCTGTCCCCGGGGCTGGCGCAGCGACAATGAAAAAAGCATAGAGATAAGCAAAGTAGCTTCGGATACCTGCTTCTGGCCGCTTTTTGAGGTGGATAAAGGCGAATGGAAATTGAACTATGAGCCCAGGGAAAAAAGGCCAATTGAGGACTGGCTTGAGATGCAGGGACGCTTTGACCACCTCTTCGAGGAGAAAAATAAACATCTGATCGAGGAAATACAGAAGGAAGTGGACGAACGCTGGCAGATGATCAGAGAAAGATGCGGCGAGAAATAGATAAATAGGTTTAAACACCCGGGGATATGATTTGTTCCCCCGGCTATTACGGGTATGAATTATAAAAAAATATAAATCTGCTGCATGTGCTGTAGTCTCGAAACCATTTCAGGGGGGCCTTCATAATAAAGAGGCCCCTCTATTTTCGTGTCCGGTTTTTTTAAACCCCGGGAATGAGAGGTCGGATTTCTGGTATTTGTTGTGAGAATAAAAACTATGATACAATATAAATGTAGAGTGAAGATTTTGAGATGCATATAATAGTTTTTTGGTTTTTGGCAGAGTTTTTAACAGAAAAAGGTATATTGAAGACCGGAAATAGCGGTGAATTATAGGGGGCATTGTAAAGTATTTAATTTGACAAAGCAGGGGCTATAGAGTAACATAGTAATGAATGCTGATAGTTGTATAATGATCATTAATTTTGAGCGATGATTTAAATTTGAGCTGTCAGAAGGCGAGGAGGTCTGGCGGGAATGGAAATAGGTATACCCCACTCGCTGCTCTATTATTACTATTATCCTTTCTGGGAGGAGCTTTTTAAATCACTGGGGCAGAAAGTGGTTGTTTCAGAACCCAACAATGAATATATAATGAACCGCGGAGTCAAATATTCTATATCAGAAATATGTGTGCCCATGAAAACCTATATAGGCCAGGTTCTGGAGCTGGCTGATAGAGGTGTTGACCGAATATATGTGCCCAGGATAAGATCGATTCGTGACGGGGTAACCCTCTGCCCTAAATTTCTTGGGCTGCCCGATATGATCTGCAATTCCCTGGAAGGTATGGAGGATTTAATTTTAACCAACACGATTGAGCAGGACAGTGATGACATTTCAGATATTAAAGATTATCAGGAATTTAAGGAAGAATTCAATGTTAGCGAGGCTGAACTTAAAAAAGCCCTGAACAAAGCCAGCGAGAGATGGCAGGATTACCGCTCCATGCACAGGCAGGGTATTACCAGCGATATTCTTCTCTCTGACAGGGAAATGACGCTGGAGGACAGCGATCTCACCATTGGACTGCTGGGATATGTCTACAATATATATGATAAATTTGTCAATATGGATCTTCTGGGCAAATTAAGGGATATGAAAGTTAATGTTGTTACCTTTGAAATGATAGATGATGAAGTGATTGACAGTGAAGTGGAAAAACTCGATAAAACTATGTTCTGGGAATTCACCAATAAGCTGGTCGGAGCAGGTTATCACTTTCTTAAATCTCCGGAGATCGATGGTCTTATTCATGTGACAGCATTTGGCTGTGGTCCGGACGCCATGCTGGGGCCTCTTCTGGATATAGACTCTGATGAATACGGTAAGCCCTTTATGACACTGCGCATAGATGAGCAGACAGGGGAAAGTCACCTTTTAACCAGGGTTGAGGCCTTCATTGATTTGCTCCGACTGCGTAAAAAGAAGGCGGCCCGCAGCAAAGAAAAATAGGTTCTCTGTGCAAATTTCATTGTGATCGGAGCCTCATAGCTTCCATGAATGAGTACTATATAAAGTGGTAAAATGTCCTAAATGCAAGTGTTCTTAAACAAAATCCAAAAACTGATATGGAAAAGAACAAGAAAATTAAACATGTGGGAGAGAGTGAAAGATGAAAGTAAGTTTTCCCTATATGGAATCACCGGTAGTATATTATAAAATTTTAGATATGTTAAATCACGATGTGGTAAAGCCTCCCCGCCCCACCCAGAAAACATTTAATCTGGGTGTAAAATATGCGCCCGAATTTGCCTGTTTCCCCATGAAGGTTACACTGGGAAATATGATTGAGCTTCATGAAATGGGCGTGGATAAAATCATAACCAGTGGAGGCTATGGACCCTGCAGGGCAGGATATTATGGTCCTGTTCAGCAGAAAATACTGAATGATATTGGGATAGATTTAGATATTGTGATTTTTGAGCAGGTGCGGGGTGGATGGAAGGATTTTATCAATAATGTGCGACTGCTCAAGCGCAACACCAGCCTCTTTAATCTTCTAAAAAGCATCTATGTGGGCTATAAAGTGGCTCATTCCATGGATCGAATGTTAAAATTTATGCATCGCAGAAGAGCTTATGTCAGAGACAAGCGCCGCATGAGTGAAATATGGGATGAAATTCAGGAAAAATATCTAACTGTAACCTCATCCAGCGATGTTAAGAGAGTGGAAGAGTGGGCCCGGGAAAAGATAGAAAAGCAGGAAGCTGACGTCCCACCCGCTCATCAGCGACTGCGGGTTGGACTCGTCGGAGAAATATATGTGGTGATGGAGGGTTCCACCAATAACTTCATCGAAGAGATGCTTAATGAAATGGGCGTAGAAGTAGAGCGGTCCCATTATCTCTCCGAATACATCGATAGCCATATGGTCCCCTGGAAGAAAAAGGAATATGAGCATATTCTGGAAAAGGGCGAGGAGTACATGGAATATATGATTGGAGGCCACGCAAAAAGATCGATAGGACATATAGTGGATTACAAACAGCGCGGTTTTGATGGGGTGGTGCATCTTAAACCCTTCGGCTGCCTGCCCGAAGTTGTTTCGCAGAGCATGATGGATAGAATATCCGAGGATCTGGAAATCCCCATTCTTCCGCTTTCCATAGATGAACAGACGGCTCAGGCTCATATGAAGACAAGGCTCGAGGCATTTTTGGATTTGATTAAAAAGAAGAAAGAGGAGGAAATAGCATGAAAGAACTGTTTTTGGGGGTGGATATAGGCTCCGTCAGCATAAATATAGTTGGTATCGATGCCGATAAAAATATGCAGTTTAAACTATATGAGCGCAATCCCGGTCAGCCTGTTGAGGTCGTCAAAGATGGTCTGCAGCAGCTCAATCGAGAGCTGATGGATAAATATGAAATAGGAGGAGTTGGTGTTACAGGAAGCGGCAGGGAGCTTATCGGGTACATACTGGGAGCGGATATAGTAAAAAATGAGATAACCGCTCACGCCACCGCCACCATAGATCAGGTGCCCGATGTGGGCACTATTTTTGAAATCGGAGGACAGGATTCCAAACTCACAATTGTTGAGGATGGTATCGTCACAGATTTTGCCATGAATACCGTCTGTGCTGCCGGAACCGGTTCTTTTTTAGACCATCAGGCGGACAGACTGGGAGTTGAAATAGAGGAGTTTGGCGATCTGGCTCTTGAGGCGGAAAAGGATGTCAGGATAGCCGGCCGCTGCACTGTTTTTGCCGAGTCAGATATGATTTCAAAACAGCAGTATGGTTTTACCAAGCCGGAAATTATTAGCGGTCTCTGCGATGCCCTGGTAAGAAATTATATGAATAACCTTGTTCGGGGGAAAGATCTCCCTTCCAAATATGTTTTCCAGGGGGGAGTAGCCGCCAATGCAGGTATCAGAGCGGCAATTGAAGAGGAAATAGAGAGCGAGGTAATTATCCCGGAAAATTTTGATGTAATGGGTGCCATAGGTATTGCCATGCTGGCGCGTGAGGAAATACTATTCTCGGATAAGACCACCAGTTTTAAAGGTTTTTCTCTCACACAGGATAATTTTGAAACCACCAGTTTTATATGCGGAGACTGCCCCAATGAATGCGAGGTAATCAGAGTGCAGGCCAACAATCAAACTATTGCCATGACCGGTGATCGCTGCGGTAAATGGGCTGATAGCCCCCGGCAGATGGATGAGAGAAGCGAAAATCTGGCCTAGCAAAGCACTCTCAATTTGCACTTCAACTTTCATCTAAATCCTGTTGTGAAAAAGAAGCAATATATACTGGAATGCGGAGAAAATTTCATCGTGAACGGTGACTCATCGCTTTCAGGGGTAAGCATAATCAGTGAGCTTATAAAATTCAATAGATGTTCGTGAGGAAAATTATATTTATCACAATTGAAATTAAAATTATTCATTGCTAATAGAGCCCGGCAGCTCGGGTATCGACAGGGCTGCTGTTTTATTTTTTTATATTTAAGACATGCTATAATTTAGACTTCTGAGAAGTAGAGTATTTTTTGATTGAATATTCATATCATATTTTTGGGCAGTCTTTATCTGCGATCTTATATTTGGTTTTCCCTGTTATTGGATGATAGATATCGTATATGATCTCTATCATGATATTTATGGTGGGGAAATCAAGATGCAATTTATCAGCTGTGTTTTTGATGAAATATCTGGGGGGTTGAAATTGGAAGAAAAGCTGAAAAAACTCCGGGACAATATTGGCAGTGTGATCATGGGCAAAAATGAAGTGATAGAGAAGCTCATCATTGCCCTTCTTGCCCGGGGACATGTGTTGATTGATGATGTGCCGGGAGTTGGGAAAACCAGACTGGCAGCTTCTCTGGCAAAATCACTCGGTGTTGATTTTGCCCGGATTCAGTTTACTCCGGATTTACAGCCTGCTGATGTGACCGGACTGTATTATTACAATCAGAAGGAAAATGAATTCGATCTTCGTCTGGGGCCGGTATTTACCAATATATTGCTGGCAGATGAGATCAATCGCGCTGTGCCGCGCACTCAGGCAAGCCTTATGGAGGTAATGGAGGAGAGACAGGTAACTATTGAAGGAGAAACTCATGAACTGGAGGAACCTTTTCTGGTAGTAGCAACGCAAAATCCGGTGGAAATGGAGGGGACTTTCCCTCTGCCCGAGGCGCAGCTTGATCGGTTTTTGCTGCGGCTGGAGGTGGGATATCCTGGCGATGGAGAGGAAAGAAATATTCTCAGGCGCTACAAAGAAAATGACCCTTTTTTCGATGTTGATGAAGTGGTAACCAAAGAGGAAATACTATCTCTGCAGGAGAGGGCGCAGGAGATCAAATTATCTCCCCCAATAATAGATTACATAGTGCGGCTTGTGCGGAGCAGCAGGGATCATCGGAATATAAGGCTGGGTTTGAGTCCGCGAGCTTCTCTGGCTTTAATGAGGGCAGCCAGGGCTTCTGCTCTGTTGCAGGATCGCACCTTTGTTATCCCGGATGACGTAAAAGAGATTTTCCCCGGGGTGGCCGGTCATCGCCTGCTTTTATCTCAGGAAGCATCGGCCCGTGGCCTGACCTCAGAAGATGTTGTGGAAGAACTCATGAGCACTGTGGATGTTCCCGTTGAGGAAGTGGGGGAGGTAGAGTAAATTGCGGAAAAGATCTCCTCGTTTCTGGCTCCTGCTGTTTGCCGGGTTTCTTATTTTTGGCTTTTTAATGCAGAAGGAGACTCTCGTGTATGCAGGCCTGCTTTCTCTGGCTCTTCTCTTTACTGCCAGTATCTGGGGTTATTTTGCCCTGAAAAGACTTCAGATAAAAGTAGATTTTTCTCAGGATAGGATTTATACAGGAGAAGAAACAGAATTTGTGCTGGAGGTCGAAAATCTTAAACCTTTTCCGGTTTTGTGGCTGGCAGTAACATGTCAGCTTTCAGGAGATTTTGGATTTAAAAAGGAAGGTTATTTAGCCCGGGGGGCGGGTGAAAATAAAGTCTTTTCCGACATGATGAGTTTAAACTGGTATCAGCGGGTGAGGAGATCATATAAAATAAAGCCGCCTGGCAGAGGGAGTTATAGAGTTAAAAAGATATCATTATTTCGCAGCAGTCTGCTGGGAGAAATTTCAGAGAAAGTTAACAAAAAAGCAGGAGCTGAGCTGCTGGTATACCCTCGTTTTTATCCTCTTGTGAGGGAAGATGCAGGGGCGAGGCGTCCTCAGGGGATAGATCCCACTGAAGGCTGGATATACAAAGATCGCTGTCAAAAAATTGCAGTCAGGGATTATCAATATGGCGATGATATCAAGAGGATCGACTGGAAAACCTCGGCACGTCATAATTCACTAAAATCCAGCATATATAATCCCGCTCATCAAAAAGAGATGCTGATTTTTCTGGATGTGAGAACAACATTTCACGCCTGGCAGGGATATATTCCGGATAAGTTAGAGAAGTTAATTTCCCTGGCGGCTTCTTTAGCCCGGGAGTTTAAACAGCGAGGATATTCTATAGGTCTGGTTAGTAACGGCAGGGTTTTACAGCAGGGAAATCTCTTTCTCCCCCCCTCGCGGCGGCCGGGTCATATGGAAAAGGTTTTAAAACACCTCGCCCGTCTCCAGCCAATTTATTGGGGAGGGATAGAGGATCATGCTGAAAAGATTCCTGACGGATCAGGAGCCATTATTTTGACGGTTAGACCTGAGAAGTTGATGGGGAAAGAGGAGAGATTTCCAGGGGACACCGGTTTAATTGTGGAGAAATCTCAAAAAGGCAAAAAGATGCCTGACTTTAATAATTTTTACTGGAGCTTTCAGAGGGGAGCTAATAATGGGGGTTTCTACAAAATCCTTTCTATTTGAAGCCGGCCGGAGGTTTATCGGGGCAATCCTCGGTCTGTTAATTTTGCGCCGGCCTCTGGCGGAATTTTTGCAGGCACAGGTTGATTTTAGTTACAGACCGGGGGTGGACATCTGGATACTGACAGCGCTTTTTTTCCTGGGGATGCTGCTGGTGGTGCTGCCCCAAAAGATTGAAAGCTCCCGCAGATATCAGATTTTGGTTCTGGGAGGGGTTATGTTAGTTGTATTTATACCCATGGCGGTGGGATGGCCTCTTCCTGCTTTTTCGGGGATGACTTTGATTTTATTTGCAGTTTCGCTGCGATCTTCCCGCTACGGAGGGAAAATTGATTTTGGCGAAGATGTTCCCCGCCTGTTAATAATTTATCTGGTGCTGCAGGGGGCTGCTGGTATAGCGGGGGAGAGAGGTGCAGCCCC
Organism: uncultured Halanaerobiaceae bacterium; assembly: GCA_964630835.1. Taxonomy (GTDB): domain Bacteria; phylum Bacillota; class Halanaerobiia; order Halanaerobiales; family Halarsenatibacteraceae; genus Halarsenatibacter. The sequence goes on along the minus strand of CAZVZM010000009.1, from coordinate 23,575 downwards.
TGGAGAAATACTGCTTTTTCTGCTTTTGATTCCATTGTGTGCTTTTTTATTTAAGTTGAAGCCGGAGGAATTTAAGGATAGGGCTTCGGCATTTAAAATAATTCTGCCGTTTTACGGTGTTATTCTAATATTAGCAGGATTGCTTTCAAGATTTATCGAGATTCCCCTGAGCGGTGTAGAAAGTGTAATGGCTTTTCTCCAAAATATTTACTTTACACTGGTGGAAATGATAGCGTTACCTCTTTCCTATCTGGTTATTCCCATTTATCGCATTATTTCTTTGTTTGAGATAGAGGACAGAGAAAGCATTCAGCCAGAAGGAGAGGAGGGGATATATGTTGAGCCGGGAGAAGCTCGAGCTGAATTTCAGGAGACAGCTGAAGAGATGTTTTCTTCCGGCCCTCTGGCTGCGATACTTGTGATCCTTTTTGTAATCATAACAGTGTGGTTAATAAGGAGATATTTACCATCGCCTTCTCAGGATGATGAAGCAGTAAAGGAGGAGAGGGAAAATTTAGCCGGCCGCGATTTGCTGCAGAGTGATATACAGAATCTCTGGACCGGAATGCGAAGCAAACTTCAGAGGAGAAAAACTGTTGAACCGGATTATGATCTGAGCAGTCCCTGCGAGCGGGTTAGATACAGCTACTTTCTTTTTCTTAAATCAATTCAGGGGAGGATTTCTCGCTCTCCTGCAGCTTCTCCCCGGGAATATTATTCTCAGCTCTGTCGGGAAGAGGATCTTCAGCATCTTACGTCTCTCATGCGTCGTCTTACCGGGCTTTATGAAAAGGCCCGCTATGGCCAGGAGATTTCTCCGGAGGAGGCAAAAGAAGCTGAGAAGATCAAGGATGAGATTTTGGAGGAATGATAATCGGGCAAAAAGAGGAGTAAAAAAGTTTTTCTTGTTATTGGTTAATAGATATCGCAAAAGCTCGCTATTATAATTATTTCCAACTGAACGCAAGAATAACCTTATTGCCAAAAATTAAGAGGAGTGATTGCTGCATGGAAAATTTAACACTGGCTTTTTTACTAACTCTGTTTGCAGGACTATCAACAGGGCTGGGTAGTATATTTGCTTTCTTTACCAAAAAAACGAATATGCAGTTTTTGGCCACGGCCTTAAGTTTCTCGGCCGGAGTCATGATTTTTATTTCTTTTGTCGAGCTATTTGAGGAGGCCAGGGAGGAGTTAACAGCCTATTTTGCCGGAGATATGGGCTTTATTGTAACAATTCTGGCCTTTTTTGCCGGCGTGGTTTTGATCATGATCATTGACAGACTGGTGCCGGAGAGTGACAATCCCCACGAAGTCTGGGAAGAAGAGGGAGTGCAGGCTTTAAAAGATGAAGACAGGGAGAAAATAGGAGAAGTTTTGCCGCCCGAAGAGAGAGAAGAGCTCGGCAGGGTGGGATTGATGTCGGCCTCTGCAATAGCCATTCATAATTTTCCCGAAGGGCTTGTGACCTTTGTGGCTACCCTGGCCGATCCAGCCCTCGGTATATCAATTGCTATCGCAATAGCCCTTCACAATATACCTGAGGGAATTGCTGTTGCTATTCCCATATTTTATGCCACCGGGAGCCGGGCAAAATCTGTAGCTTATTCTTTTCTTGCCGGCACAGCGGAGCCGGTGGGAGCACTGGTGGGATATTTTGTTTTCAGGGAGTTTTTTGATGAGTTGACCTTTGGTCTTATCTTTGCTTTTGTGGCCGGAGTGATGGTGTTTATCTCCATCGATGAACTGCTGCCTACAGCCAATAAATATGGCGGAGAGGGACATCAGGAAATATATGCGTTTATCCTGGGCATGGCCATAATGGCCGGCACACTGGTAGTGGTGGGTTGATAACCAGCCTGCCGGCCGTATGAGCCGGTTATTTTTAACTGAAAAAATCAGCTACTTCAGGCATAAGCTCTGAAATAGGGAGGTGCTGGGGACATTTTTCCTCGCATTCGCGGCACTGAATGCAGCTGTCAGCCGCTCGATCTTTTTCTTCAAATTTTTGGTAGGATTCCTTGATTTTCTCATAATTATCATAGAGATGAACCTGATTGTAATAATCAAACATGCGGGGGATTGAGACATCTTCCGGACAGGGGACACAGTAATTGCAGCCGGTGCAGTCTACAGGCATTGCTTCCCTCATTTTTTCAGCGGCCCGTTCCACCAGATCAATTTCTTCCTCAGGAAGACTTCCGGGTTCTGACCGGGAAGCAGTCTCTATATTTTCCCTGACTTCTTCTATTCTGCTCATGCCGCTTAAGACCAGAGATATCCTTTCATCCTGCCACAGCCATTCCAGAGCTCTGGCGGCAGGGGTGACATCCCGGGAGCTCTCCTGCCAGATCTCTGCAACAGGTTCAGGTGGCCTGCGTGCAAGAAGGCCACCGCGAAGCGGCTCCATTATAATGACGTCAAGTCCCTGATTGTGAGCATAGTTGAGGCCCCTCTCCCCAGCCTGATATTCTCTGTCGAGGTAATTATATTGAATCTGACAGAAATCCCATTCGGGAAAATAATCAATTATTTCCTTAAAGACGGGAAATTCATCGTGAAAGGAAAAGCCCAGATATTTTATCAAACCTTCTTCTCTTTTTTTCAGGAGCCAGTCGGTCACATCAAATTCTTTGAGGTTCTGCCAGCGTGATTCAGTGAGTGAGTGGAGCAGATAAAAATCGATGTAATCAGTCTGCATTTTTTTCAACTGCTGCTCCAGATAATAATCTAAGTCGCTCTCCTCTTCTATGTTGGGGGAAGGGAGCTTTGTAGCCAGCAGAATATCATCCCTGTTATTTCGACCCTCCAGATATCTGCCCAGAAAATTTTCGCTTTCACCGCCATGATAAAACCAGGCAGTATCCAGATAATTCAAACCATTTTCCAGGGCAAAGTCAAGCATATCAGCTGTCTTTTCCTCTTCGATATTTTCCCGATCATCACCTCGGGTTGGCAATCTCATGAGGCCAAAACCAAGGGCAGAAACTCTTTCGTCCGCTGCTTCCATCTGACGATAATGCATTAAATTTTGCCTCCCTGTTTTTTGCAAGAGTTGTTTTTTTTTATTCTAAAAAAAATGAGCAAAGAGATTGCTGATCACATATTTTAGTATGCGCTGGCTGCACAATATGGCTCTTCTCCAGATCCACATTAATTTGGTCAAATTCTGTTTTAATTTACTTTCACAATGATTATATCTATATCTGGAAGCTATGTAGCTAAATGACGCCGAAAATTTTTCGAAGCCCGCATCAGATCCATGACCAAAAATTGTATCTCCGGCTCAAGAAAAGCTCCCACAATATTAATTATACTGCTTTAGGGGAGATAAAATCAAGAAAAAGTGCCGTTTGAAAAATTTGACTGTGGAGTAGAAAACAATATATACTGTAAGCACGTGCAAAATAAACTGAAGCAGAGGAAAAATTTCATTGTGAACAAAGCTTTATATTTTCCAGTATAATTAGATGAGCTGGATCTTCTCCATAATCGTTGGTGAAATTTACGACATATGCTTTTCAAGTGATGGCTGCTCACCTCTTATTATAGGAAGCTATGAGGCGAAGTGATACTCGAAATTTTTCAAAGCCCGGGTCGGGACCATGGCCAAAAAATTGTGTCCCCGGCTCACGATGTGCCGGGCTGAGCGTGAGCTCAGGGAGGAGCTCTCGCGAAGGTAGCACTATTTTTGGGCCGAAAACTAAACTGAATCAGAGGAAAAATTTCATTGTGAGCGGAGCCTCATAGCTTCCCCCAACAGCTGATGTGGAGAAGAACAGATGAGCTAAGTGTATGATCTAATGGGGAAACCTCAAACACATATATTGAACAAATGAACAAAAGAAGATTTAAGGAGGAGGCTTTATAAAATGAGCGAAATGAAAACCATGGATGGCAACACTGCTGCTGCACACGTAGCCTATCATTTTACCGATGTTGCGGCTATCTATCCTATTACGCCATCTTCACCGATGGCGGAGATGGTTGATCAGTGGAGTGCAAATGGTCGGAAAAATATTTTCGATCAGGAAGTTAAATTGACGGAACTCCAGTCCGAGGGAGGGGCAGCCGGGGCAGTGCATGGATCTCTGGCAGCCGGGGCACTGACGACTACTTTCACAGCTTCACAGGGCCTGCTTTTGATGCTCCCCAATATCTATAAGATGGCAGGTGAGCTGCTGCCAGGTGTGCTGCATGTTAGTGCCCGCACTGTAGCTACACATGCTCTTTCTATCTACGGGGATCATTCCGATGTTATGGCCTGTCGTCAGACAGGAGCTGGTATGCTTGCTTCGGGAAGTGTGCAGGAAGTTATGGATATGGCTGCCATCACACACATTGCGGCTCTCAGGTCCAGTCTACCTTTTATTCATTTTTTCGATGGTTTTCGTACTTCTCATGAGATTCAAAAAATTGATGTGCTCACCTATGAGGAACTGGCCGGACTTTTTCCCCATGAAGCTGCGGAAGCTCTCAGGGAAAAAGCGCTGAAGCCGGAGGAACCTGTCACGAGAGGGACCGCACAGAATCCGGATATATTTTTCCAGGCCAGAGAAGCCGTAAATCCCTTCTATGAAAAAGCACCGGATGTGGTGGCAGAATGTATGAAGGATATAGAAGAACTTACCGGTAGAGAATATCTGCCCTTCAACTATTATGGGGCAGAGGATGCCGAACACGTTATTGTAGCCATGGGATCGGTGACTTCAACTGTAGAGGAAACTGTTGATTATCTAAGAGGTAGAGGAGAGAAGGTAGGGCTTATAAATGTGCACCTCTATCGTCCGTTTTCAGCAAAATATTTTGCCAGGGCTTTACCCGAAAGCGTCAGGCGAATTGCCGTGCTGGACAGGACAAAAGAACCCGGGGCTGTAGGGGAACCTCTCTATCAGGACGTGCGCTCCTTTTTCTACGACAGAGATGAACAGCCTCTCGTGGTGGGAGGACGCTATGGACTCAGCTCTAAAGATACCAGGCCCTCCCATATAAAATCGGTTTACGACAATCTAAAAAAGTCTAACCCCTCCGATGGTTTCACGGTAGGCATCGAGGACGATGTCAGCAGCAGCTCGCTGGAGGTAATGGAGAGCATAGATGCCAGTCCTGAGGGGACCACCCGCTGCAAATTTTGGGGTTTTGGCTCCGATGGCACGGTGAGCGCCAATAAAAATGCCATAAAAATCATCGGTGATAACACTGACCTGTATGCGCAGGGATACTTCTCCTATGACGCCAAAAAATCCGGAGGAGTTACTGTTTCTCACCTGCGCTTCGGCGAGGAAGAAATAAAATCGACATATCTAATTGAGCGGGCGGATTATGTTGCCTGTCATAATGAGGCCTATGTGAATAAATTCGATATGCATTCCGATCTCAAGCCGGGAGGAACCTTCCTTTTAAACTGCACCTGGCCCCAGGATGAACTGGGCGATAAGCTTCCAGGAGAATTAAAACGATACCTTGCTAAAAATGATATAAATTTTTACATTATCGATGGTGTAAATATCGCAGAAGAGGTGGGATTGGGCAGACGCATAAATATGATCATGCAGACCTGTTTTTTCCGCCTGGCTGAAATAATTCCCATTGATGATGCCATAAGTTATCTAAAAGAGGCCGTAAAGAAGTCTTACGGCCACAAGGGAGAAAAAATTGTAGAAATGAATCACAGGGCCATCGATCGGTCCCTGGAGTCCCTGGAACAGGTGGATGTGCCAGAAAACTGGGCTGAAGCGGAAGCTGCTGAGGAAGAGGAGAAGCCCGAGAGACCTGAATTTATTGAGAAAGTTTTAGAACCGATTGCCCGCCAGGAGGGGAATGACCTTCCCGTGAGCACCTTTTCCGGTCGGGAGGACGGCAGTTTTCCTCAGGGAGTGTCCAGGTTCGAAAAGAGAGGAATAGCCCTGCAGGTTCCCGACTGGCTTGAGGACAACTGTATTCAGTGCAATCAGTGTGCCTATGTCTGTCCTCACTCTGTTATACGACCATTTCTCCTGAATAATGAGGAGAAGCAGGAGGGTCCTGAAGAACTTTCTCTGCTGGAAGCCCGGGGGCGGGGAATTGATGATTACTATTATCGCATTCAGATGAGTCCTCTGGACTGCACCGGCTGCGGGGTCTGCGTGGAAACCTGTCCGGCACCGGAAAAGGCCCTGAAAATGAAGGATTTTTCAATGATGGTGGAAAAAGAAAAAGATAATTGGGATTACCTCATAGAGAATGTTAGCAGCAAACAGGAGGCCGTAAATAAAAGTAATGTTAAAGGCAGTCAGTTTTCTAAGCCTCTCCTGGAATTTCATGGAGCCTGTGCAGGCTGTGGTGAGACAGCCTATGCCCGTCTGATTACGCAACTTTTTGGTGAGAGAATGCTGATTGCAAATGCTACCGGGTGCTCTTCTATATGGGGAGGAACCGCACCCTCAACTGTTTATACCAGGGGGGCAAATGGTGAGGGGCCGGCCTGGGCTAACTCTCTCTTTGAGGATAATGCTGAATACGGCTACGGGATGCATCTGGGAAACGAGCAGCTTCGAGAACGCCTGGCCGCTCACGTAAAAGCAGCTCTGAATGGAGAGGAAATTAGCCAGGAACTGTCAGAGCTGCTGAAAAGCTGGCTGGAGCATAAAGATGAGGGAGAAAAAAGCCAGGAGCTTTCCCGGCAGATAAGAGATGAGCTGCCTGAAGAAGGAGATAGTGAGCATCTGGAAAAGATTAAAGAGTTAAAATCGTATTTCACCCGTCGCTCACAGTGGATTTTTGGTGGTGATGGCTGGGCATACGATATTGGCTTTGGAGGTCTGGACCACGTTCTGGCCTCGGGCGAGGACGTAAATGTGCTTATCTTTGATACCGAGGTTTACTCAAATACCGGGGGGCAGTCTTCAAAGGCCACTCCCACTGCCGCCGCCGCTAAATTTGCTTCTTCCGGCAAGAAAACACAAAAGAAAGATCTGGGACAGATGCTGATGACTTACGGATATATTTATGTGGCTCAGGTGGCGCTGGGTGCAGACATGAATCAAACATTAAAGGCAATCAACGAAGCGGAGTCTTTCGACGGGCCCGCCGTTATAATTGCCTATTCCCCCTGTATTGCACAGGGGATAAAGGGAGGAATGAGTGAGAGCGTAAACCAGCAGGAGCGGGCGGTTAAGTCAGGATACTGGCATCTTTACCGTTTCAACCCCGAACTCAAAGAGGAAGGGGAAAATCCCTTTTCCCTGGATTCTGAGGAGCCTGAGGAATCTTTCAGGGATTTTCTCCTCAGTGAGGTCCGTTTTACCTCTTTGAAACAGAAATTTCCCGAGACAGCCGAAAGGCTTTTTGAGAAAGCTGAAAAAGACGCCCGGGAGCGCTATCAAACCTACAGGCGTCTGGAGGAAAGCTTTGCCCCGGACAGCAATGAGGATTAAATCAAGTTTCTTCTTGTAACTGGATATTAAATTGATGCTTTTAAGCTGGCATAAACAATATAAGACTGGAAGATATGAGGCGAAGTGACACTGGAAATTTTTCGAAACCTGAGCCACATCCATGGCCAAAAAATTGTGTCTTCAGCTTAAGATGTGCCGGGCTGAGAGCAAGCTCAGGGAATGAGCTTTCGCGAAGGAAGCGCAAATTTTCGGGCCGAAAACAAAGCCGAAGCAGAGGAAAAATTTTATGTGAACGGAGTCTCATATCTTCCAGTATAAAATCATTGAGCTATTTTTGCTGTTAAGAAGTAGAAACGAAGGGAATGATTTTAATGCCTGGAGAAGATGAAAGGCTTCCGATAAAAACACTGATCATTTTACAGCTCCTGCTTACAGCTGTCGGATATCTGCTGGTGAGATTTTTTTATGCTCCTGCTCCGGCCCACCTGTGGTGGCGCCCGGGAGAGATTTTGCAAAATGTTCGGTGGGGTTTTTTGGGGGCATTGATATTATTTTTTCCTGCCGGCCTTTATGCTCGCTATCGTCCGCAGGAACTTTTTAAGGCAGTCAAGCCTCTCCTTTCTGTTTGCCGGCATTCCATTTCTGTGCTTTTGTTAATAAGTTTTCTGGCTGGCCTGGGAGAGGAACTTCTTTTTCGGGCCTTCCTGCAGCGGCTTTTGGGGTTGGCTCCGGCAGCTGTGCTTTTTATGCTCGCACATGCCGGTTTCTGGGCTGTGCCTCCCCGCAGCCAGGCGAGAATTCTCTTTGCACCCTTTACACTGGCAGCAGGTTTGATCCTGGGGCTGCTTGCGAGAGAAATTGGCCTGATATCTGCTATTATCGCACATTTTCTCTATGATCTGGGAGCTTTTTACCTATTAAAGGCTAAATTTGTTGAGTCCTCTCCAAAATATTGATAATATTGTCAGGGAGGAAAAGTGAAATTTATCTTGAAAAAATAATATTGCGGTCGTAAAAAACTGATAGACAGAAGCAAAGAGATAGAAACAGATTTTTTCTGTGAAGTTTTTAGGGTCGTTGATTTTTTGCACAGAGAAAATAAGCTGAGAAAATCTCTCTGTTGGAGGTGATAGAGAAAGGATTTTTATTTATCTTTTTGTGAATGTGAGCATAAGAATTTAATAAAAACTGAAGAAGGGGTGATAAAAAGATATGGCTGTAAGAAATAATCAATCGGATTTTCCCGTTAAAAATGGTTTCAGCGTCGATATGTTTAGCGAAGCCGAACTGAGGCAGATACACAATGCCACCATGGAAACTCTATCGGATATGGGAATGCACATTACCAACGATGAAGCCCTGGATATCTTTGCTGATGCCGGCGCTGATGTTGACAGAAAAAGCGGCAGAGTTAAGATACCTCCCTATATGGTGGACGATGCAGTTAGATCAGCTCCGCCTGAGATACTGCTGGCCGGCCAGGATCCTGAACACGATGTGGTGATGGGGGATAGCAGAGTTAATTTCACCACATTTGGTGCCGGAGTTCATATTTTTGATTTTGAGACAGGTGAATTTCGCGACACCACCAAACAGGATGTAGCGGACACGGCCAGACTCGCTGATTACCTGGATCAGGTTGATGTTTATTCTCATGCGGTGACTGGAGGCGACTGCCCCACTGAAAATGTTGACCTTCATGAAGCTGAGGCGTTTCTATCCAATACGAGCAAACACTGCATGCATATCGACCTCACCTGTGGCGAGAACGCCCGGAAATACTTTGAAATGGGGGCAGCCATTGCAGGAGGCATGGATGAGCTGAGAGACAGGCCGATAATTTCTGCTCTTGTATGCCCTCAAAGTCCTTACGAACTTCACGGCGAAGCTGCTCAAATCATCATTGAATGCGCAAGAGAGGGAATTCCCGTAAACGTTCTCTCCATGGCCATGGGTGGAGCTACTTCTCCCATCACACTGGCCGGCACTCTTGTCGATCACAATGCCGAGGTGCTTACGGGAATAGTGCTGGCTCAGCTTGTAAATCGCGGTGCACCGGTGATGTATGGGAGCTCCACTACTGCCTTCGATGTGAAGGAATCCACTTCGCCGGTGGGTGCGGCTGAGCTGGGTATGATCAACGCAAGTGTGGCCCGTCTGGCCAGATATTATAACCTGCCCAGTTATACGGCCGGCGGTTAGGCGGACTCCAAAGTGGTCGATGCACAGGCAGGACACGAGAAGACAATAACGGCTATGCTGCCAGCCATGGCCGGCTCCAATATGCTCTATGGTATGGGAATGCTCGAAATGGGACAATCATTCAGCTTCACTCAGCTAGTTCTTGATGCGGAGATTGCTAAAATGGTAAGACGGGCAGTGAGAGGGATTGAAGTTAACGATGATACTCTGGCCGTGGAAGAGATCAAAGATGTTGGTCCCGGAGGCAACTTCCTCACACAGCAGCACACTCTGGACTATATGCATACAGAACAGGCCCGGGCGGACATCTTTGACAGACAGATGCGGGAAAACTGGGAAAAGTCTGGATCTACAATAGCCCGCGAACATGCCGAAGAGAGAGCCAGAGAGATTCTTGGAAGCCATGAACCGGAGCCGCTCGATGAGGATGTTGCAGAAAAACTGGAACAAATTGTGGAGAGCGCTGCTGAGTAAGGCTGATTTGTAAGATTTTATGAGCATAATTGGAGTTGAAATGAGAATCATGATCTGCTGGCAGCCGGTCGAGGGAGCGCAGAGCCGTTCCTGAGGCCGGCTTTATAATTTTGGGTTGAGCCGGAGACACAATTTATTAGCCATAGATCTGAAACGTGCATCGAAAAATTTATGGTGTCACTCCGCTCCATGGCTTTCAGGTATAATCGTTATGAAAGTGAATTAATATAAATTTCGATCACTAATACGGAGAGGGTCCTGATTTTGTTTTTGATCTTTTCGATGAAATCGGGATTACATTGAGCTTAAATTTAAACTGGTGAATTTTTGGATTGAGGAGGATTTCTTTATTTATGGATATGTGGGTTTTGGTCAGCTTTTTGGTGGCGGGTTTCCTGCTGGGCTTTTTAAACCCGGACAGGCATAAACTGCTAGTAATATCCGGGTATATTTTGCATATTGGCCTTTTGATTTTGATCGGCATCATGGGGGCCAGGATAGGAGCCGATGAGGAAATAATTGCCGATCTGGCCAGGATCGGCCGGCAGTCATTTGCGCTGGCTTTAGGAGGTATCGCCGGCAGCCTTTTATTTCTTAAACTACTTACATTGTTCAACTTATTTAGCATTTCTCCGGGAGAACATAAAGTTGAAGAGAATGAGGAGGTGATTTCCAGCGAGGATGATAACTCTCTTAAGCTCACTTTAATAATTTTTCTTACAGTCACTCTGGGGGTGGTTGCAGGGTGGTTTATGCCGGGAAGAGCGCTGCCCTGGCTTGAAGATCTGACTCAATATGCCCTGGCTGTACTATTTTTGGGGGTGGGTGTTGATCTGGGATTTCGCCGCCATGTTCTGCAAAAAATTTTGGAATGGGGCTGGAAATTATTGCTGATACCCATTTTTGTGGGTATAGGCAGTGTGGTGGGAACAGTCCTGACTGGAAGCTTGCTGGGGTTTGCCTTGAATGAAGCCGGTGCTGTGGGTGCCGGTTTTGGCTGGTACAGCCTTTCAGCAGTGCTGCTTTCTGAGCTGCACACCGTCGAACTGGGTTCAATTGCTTTTCTAACCAATATAATGAGGGAGATGATGGCTCTTTTAACCATTCCTCTGATAGCACGGCTGATGGGGAAAATGATAGCCATTGGACCCGCCGGAGCTACCAGCATGGATGTAACTCTACCTCTGCTAAAAAAAGCGGGTGGGGAAGAAATAGTTATTCCTGCTTTTATCAATGGTGTAATACTTACAGCCCTGGTTCCACTGCTGGTTCCTTTTATTATAAGCCTTTAATGGCTCGTTTAACAAAAATAATAGCGTATAAGAGGGATTAATTTGAACGAAAAATCGGAAGGAGTTATAGCAGGTTGTCTCGCTCAAACAGGTTTGGGGCTGAGGATCTTCGCTGAAGAGGGGTCGGAAGAGATGCACCTGAGAACTCTGGATATCAATATAAATTCGGTTGATAAATACGACAATATATAGAATAAGCAGATCTTGTGAATTTTTAAGCTGTATGCTATTATAGCATTGAAACATTTAGATCTTTGGTTCTTCTCCAAAAATGAGGAGGGTTGATCGGAAAGATCACACAGGCTCTAACCCTGTGCAGCCGGGTGTAACTCCCGGACCCTCCTCCAATATTAGTTGGATTTTGCTCCGGGGGTAATATTTTTATGTCGGCAGAATATTCTTTTCGCAAACGTGAAAATCTATATAAACTCATAAAAAAGATAAAGCTCTGGCCCGCTCGCAGCGGCAGGCTGCACGGCATAAAATCGCTGGAAAAGCGAGGTGGATACATATTTATAGAGCTTTACTGCGGGGAGGAATTTAAAGTCAGGAATTCGAAAAACAGCAGGGCGGCCCGCTGGCTGAGAAACAAGATGATGGTCGAGTCCTGTTCTCGCTGTCAGGTGCCGGAATGGAAACTGGATAAATATTCACGCACAGAGTTTTCCTGAAAAAATGAAAAATGATATGAAGGAGAATATAAAGATGAAATTGACGGCAGCTCAAAAACAGAGACTCAATGAGCTGGATATTTTTGGGGAATACAGAGAAAGTGAGAACAGAGAATTTTCCTCTCAGGAGGGAAGAGATGAGTTTTTTCGCAGGATGGAAAGGGAGCTGGTTCAGAAAAACAAACAGAGGATAAATCAGCTGAGAGAAGAAAAATTTATTCCTGATTTGCGCCAGCTGGAGCGGGATATGCGTTCGATATTAAAAGATATGGATTTTACCGAGGTGGTAACTCCCATAAAACTTGCCAGGGGTCATCTGGAAAAAATGGGCATCGATGAGGATCATCCGCTCTGGCAGCAGGTATACTGGATTGAGGGAGGGGATTACTGTCTCAGGCCCATGCATGCTCCTCATCTTTACAGTTTGCTGGGTCGTTTTGCTCGTTCTCTGGAAAATCCCATAAGTATTTTTGAGGTTGGCCCCTGTTTTCGCAAAGAATCGAGCGGGAGCAGACACATCTCAGAATTTACCATGCTTAATCTTGTGGAACTCGGCCCGGAAAACAGCCCGGAAGAGAGGCTGGAGAGTATAATTGTGGAACTCATGGAGAGACTGGATATTGACTATGAAATGCACCGGGAGGACTCTCATGTCTACGGGGAGACCTTCGATGTGGAGGTTGACAGAATGGAAGTAGCATCGGGAGCAGTGGGACCTCACAAACTGGATGAGGTATGGGATATATCCAGCAGCTGGGCCGGTGTGGGTTTTGGTCTTGAGAGGCTGATTATGGCAAAAGAGGGAATGAAAAATATCACGAGAGTAGGACGGAGTTTAATATATCAGGATGGAGCACGTCTCAATGTGTGAGCAGGAGGTGGGAGACGTTGAGAAGTGGCGGAAGATTAAAGAGCATACTGGATAGGGCTCTGGCAGAAGAAAGTCTCAGTTTTTCAGATATTAAATTCATTCTGGGTGATAGGGATAAGAAGGAGAGAGAAAAGATTTTTGCTGCTGCTCGCCGTCTGCGAAGACGTTATTTTGACAGGAAGCTTTTTGCCTGCGGTTTTGTTTATTTTTCCACCTACTGCCGCAACAACTGCAGCTTTTGTTTTTACAGACGAAATAATGATTTAAGCCCCCGTTATCGAAAAAACCGGGAAGATGTTATGGAAATATCCCGAACTCTGGCGGAGGCAGGAGTGCATCTTCTGGATATTACCATGGGCGAGGACCCTCAATTTTACAGAGAGGATCAGGATTTTACCGGTCTGGTGGATATTGTTGCCGGTTTAAAAGAGGAGCTAAATTTGCCGGTGATGGTCTCTGCCGGGCGGGTGCCCCGGAGAGTTCTTTCTGACCTGCGCCGGGCAGGAGCTGACTGGTATGCGTGTTATCAGGAGACTCATAACCGCGAACATTTTTCCCGGCTGCGCAGGGGACAGGATTTTGATTCTCGCCTGGATGTTAAGAAAGAGGCAGCAGAGAAGGGATTTTTGATCGAAGAGGGTATGCTTCTGGGAACAGGAGAGAGCCGGGAAGATAGGGTGAAATCTGTGCTAATGATGCGCAGGCTTTCTGTGGATCAGGGCAGAGTAATGAGCTTTGTTCCCCAGGCAGGAACGCCAATGTCTGCAAGAAACACACCCCCCCGGGAGGAGGAGATGCTCATGATTGCTGCCATGAGGCTGGCCATGCCTGATATTCTCATTCCTGCCTCGCTGGATGTGGAGGGTATAACTGGGCTCAAACCCCGGCTGCGGGCAGGGGCAAATGTGGTGACTTCCATTATACCTGAGGGCACGGGATTGAAAGGGGTTTCGAATTCTGACCTGGATATTGACGGAGGCAGACGGAGCATGGCCGGGGTTAGAAAAGAGCTTGAGGAAACTCCCTTTAAGCTGGCCGCAGCTGAGGAATACAGAAGATGGATCAAAAATCGCCGGGAGCAGAAGCAGTCCTCAGTAAAAAGGAGCGGATCAGTTTGAAATTGGGTATTGTCGGAGGTGGTCTTCAGGGCATCGAAGCTGCCTATCTGGCCGGGGAGGCGGGATTTCAAACCCTGCTTATAGATCAGAGGGATGTTCCACCTGCCCGCAATCTCTGTCAGGAATTTGTCAACATGAGAGTGGAGCGAAAAACTCGAGAAGAGGTAAAAAAAGAACTCGAGGAGGTGGAGGCAGTACTGCCCGCCCTGGAAGACTATGAAGCGCTAAATTTACTGACCGAGATAGAAGGAGAAATCGCCCCTCCTGTTATATTTTCCCGGGAAGCCTATGATATAACTCATTGCAAAAGGGAGTCCCGACAATTTTTTCAAAGGGAGTCTCTTCCCCATGCGAAGAGCTGGCCGGAGGCGGATTATCCTCTCATAATAAAGCCTCTGAGGAGCAGCGGAAGTGAGGGAGTAAAGCTGATAGAAAATGAAAGGCAGCTGGAAGCTCTGCTAAAAAAGCACAATCGAGAGGATATCATCATAGAAGAATTTATATCCGGGCCTGCCTATTCTCTGGAGGTAATTGCCCGGGGAGATGAAATATATCCTTTGAAAACGACCCGGCTGGAATTCACCGATGATTATGACTGCTGTAGTGTCACTGCTGGAGCAGTATTTCCTGAAGAGCTGGAGGGCGACATAAAAGAATTGAGCAGGAGAGCTGCCTCCGGACTCAATCTTGAGGGGATAATGGATCTTGAGTTTATTGCCGGGAAAGAGGAACTGATACTGATGGAGATGGATGCCCGCTTTCCCAGTCAGACTCCTATTGCTGTTTATGAAGCATACGGGCTCAACATGGTGGCTGATCTGGTTGGGTTATTTGCCCGGAAAGATCCAGCAGAAGAATTTTCTCCTGATGTTAAACGGGAGGGGGCAGCAATTTATGAAGTGGTCTGCAGGGAAAATGGCAGGATATATTCGAGTGGAGAACATATTATGGCTAAAGCAGAAGAATTGGATATACGCGAAGACTTTTTAGGAGCAGATAAAGCAATAACTGACTGGAAATCCGCGGGTGAAAACTGGCGGGCAGTTTTAATTTTTTCCGGCAGTGATCTGGTTGAGGCGCAGGCCCGAAGAAGCAAAACATGGCGAAGACTGAAAAGGGATTGATATGAATTGATAATTGAGTTTTTTCTCCATGAATCGAAGTGACACTCGAAATTTTCGAAGCCCGGGTCAATAAACAGTTCGGAAACTGAACTGGAGTAGAACCAGAACAGGGAAATTGGGAGGAAAAGATATGACAAGGTTAACTTCCGGACAGGTAGCTTCTATCCCGGAAAATTTGACCATGAGAGATCAGAACCTTCAGGAGAAAACTGATTGCAGTCTCGCTGAAATTGGTGTAAGAGCTGCTAACCTGTGGTTGCAGGTCCGGGGTGCCAGAGATTTAAAGGGCAATTTTATTTCTCATGCAGAAAAGAAGGGACAAAGAGAGGTTAGAGAAACTATGATTGTTCCCATTACTGCGGGCGGAGGAGAAATTGCAGGTTTTTCTCAGGCTGTAAAGTCAATCGTGGAGCATATGGGTTTTTCTGCCAGCATATCTTCCAGCAGCGATGTTGAAGGATTGGAGAAGGGTCTGTGTCAGGAAGTGGAAGCCATATTTATGGCAGATGATAATAGTTTTATCGCATATAATCCGAACAAAAATATTTTGATTAACAATGACGAAGCCACAGCATCAGCTTACGTTGAGGCGCTGTCTGCTATGTCGGGAGGACTGGAGGGGAGAGAAGTGCTGCTTATCGGCTGCGGAAATGTGGGAAGGGAGGCCGCTCGCTTCTTGCTGGCCAAAAAAGCCAAACCTATCTGCTTTGATATCAACCGAAAGCCTCTTGAAAATATTTCGAAGCTGGATACGCGCATAAAAATGGCTATGGAGGTGGATAAAATGGTGAAGGGAGATAACGAAGGCGTTTTTGAAAAGGTTTTAAGAAAAAATGATTTAATTATGGAAGCCACCCCTGCAGCTGACCTCATCACTGAAAAAATGATGGGGGAACAAACCAGAATTGCCGCAGCAGGGGTTCCCACCATTTTCACTGACAGGGCAGCTCGCCTGAGAGGAGAGGATATAATACATGATATTCTTGAACTGGGTGTGTCGGTTATGACTGCTGCAGTATTAGGATAAAATTTTATACAGAAACATTTTGAGGCCAGCCTATCCTTTTGACCGGCGGTGAGATTAATTCGCCAGGACCGGCTGACCTCAGCCAGAAAAGCTGTTATTTTTTTGTTCTTTCTGAGCTGGTAAACGAAGAGCTGGAAAAGAACTGAATATCATAAATTGTGAGTGGTTCTCCATTTATGCCCGCAGGAATTGCAGTGCCGTCGATAAATATTTACTTTGCCGGTATTCTCTTTGCTGGAATTGAAAGATCCGCATTCCGGACAGCGACTTGAAGCCATAATCATCACCTCCTGTTTTTAGATATTTTAACAGGAGGCTTTATAAATTTCAAGCGATAGCTGACTGTTTCTTTGAATTGTTAAATTAGATTCTTCTCCATATCAGTTGTTGGAGGAAGCTATGAGGCTTTGCTCACAATGAAATTTTTCCCGGGAGCAGTTATCGCTTTACAGGCATATGTCGTAAATTTCACCTGCGGTTACGGAGAAGATCCTTAAATTTTAACTATGCAGTATATGGATGAACAAGCATATATAAGCAAGACAGTAAAATATAAATAAAAATATAAACTAATAATGGACCTGCTCCTGAATCTTTTTAACTATGGCAGGATTTTTCAAAGAGGCTGTTTTCTCCACCTCTCTACTCTCGGTAATATCTTCCAGAAGCCTCCGCATTATTTTATCATTTTTGGTTCGGGGCAGTCCCTCCACAAAATGTATATCCCTGGGGGTGGCTATGGCCCCCACCTTTCGAGCTACATGTTCTTTCAGAGAATCGGTAAGATCCTCTTTGAGTCCGGTGTCTTCAGCAATTTTTTTAATAATATCTGCTTTCTTTTCCTCATCCTGTGATATGCCTGCCAGTTTTTCAAAGGCATCCGCTACCCGGTTTTTTTGCAGGATAACATAGGCTACAGGTGCCTGACCGCGAATTTTATCTGTGCCTCCCACCACTGCCGCTTCAGCAACCAGTTCATGATCTACAAGAGCGCTTTCAATTTCCATTGTGCTGAGACTGTGTCCGCTAACATTTATAATATCATCAACGCGACCCAGGATCCATATATAGCCATCACTGTCCTTCCTTGCCCCGTCAGCAGAAAAATAAGTTTTTTCATTCCATTTAGACCAGTAAGTTTTGCGGTAACGCTCATCATCATTATATATGGTGCGGAGCATTCCCGGCCAGGGTTTGGTTATGGCTAGATATCCGGAATCAGCGGGCTGTCCTTCGTCATCCAGAACGTCAGCAGAGATACCGGGAATGGTACGGGAGACACTGCCAGGACGTGTTTCAGTGACCCCCGGGAGAGGAGCGAGCATTATACCTCCGGTTTCGGTCTGCCACCAGGTGTCAACAATGGGGCATTTTTCCCGGCCGATATGCCTGTAATACCACATCCAGGCTCGAGGATCTAAGGGTTCCCCCACGCTTCCCAGCAGTCTCAAACTGCTAATATCGTGAGCTTCAGGATACTCTTTGCCCCACTTCATAAAAGATCGTATGGCAGTAGGAGCGGTGTAAAATATATTAACCCCATATTTCTCAACTATTTTCCAGAACCTGTCGCGATCTGGATAGTCGGGGGCGCCTTCATAGATGACTGTGGTGGCGCCGCAGGAAAGGATACCATATATTATATACGAATGACCATTTATCCAGGCCATGTCAGAGGTGCACCAGTAGGTATCGTTTTCCTTTAGATCAAAAACGTATTTGCTGGTTGAGGTTACGTGGGTGAGATAGCCGCCGGTAGTGTGTACAACTCCTTTGGGTCTGCCGGTTGTGCCGGATGTATACATGATGAAAAGCTCGTCCTCAGCTCCCATCCATTCAGGAGGGCAGCTGCTGTCAGCATCGTGCATTAAGTCTTTCCACCAGTGATCGCGATCGGCTACCATCCGGGTGGACTCGCCACTGCGTTCAACAACTATGCAGCTTTTTACACAATTGACTTTTTCCAGGGCGCGATCCGTTTTTTCTTTGTGATTGAGGTGCTTACCCCTTCTATAGTAGCCATCGGAAGTGACAAGAATGCGGGAGTTAGCATCCCTGATACGTTTTGCCAGAGCATCAGCGCCCAGACCGGCAAAGACAACGGAGTGGGGAGCTCCTATGCGGGCGCAGGCCAGCATGGCTATTGCGGTTTCGGGGATCATTGGAAGACAGATGGTTACGATATCTCCTTTTTCTACCCCCATTTCTTTTAAGACGCTGGCAAACTTATTAACTTCACGATGGAGATCTTTATAGGTGTAGGTTTTTCTCTCTCCCGGCTCACCCTCCCAGATGAGGGCGGCTTTATTTTTGCGTGCGCCCTCTAAGTGGCGGTCCAGGCAGTTATAGGATGCATTTAAACGGCCTCCGACAAACCAGCGAGCATAGGGAGGATCCCAGTCCAGCACTTTTTTCCATTTTTCGAACCAGTGAAGCTTTTTGGCTTCTTTTTCCCAGAAACTGCGAAAGTCGTAGATATCATATATGTCATAGTCGCTGATATTTGCCTGCTCTTTAAAATTATTTGGGGGAGAAAATGTTCTTTTCTCCTCGGACAGCACCTTAAATACATCTCTTCTACGGGATGACCCCATAGCAAATCCTCCTTTCAAATTATCCGCGCCAGGCTCTAACCAGGGCGGAAACCCCCTGCATCATAAAACCTCCAGCTACCCAGTAATAGACAAGATCTGGATAGGCTAATATCAACACTCCTACTCCCAGATAGATGGTGCCGGAGAAGATCAGGCTTATACGTCTGGTTTCCTTTTTTGCTTCCTTTGCCACTTTATCAACCCCCAGGATAATGTAATTTCGGGTGCCTCCCTCGACTATAAGGGTCTGTGGATTTACATGGGTGAGATGACCTCTCACTTCGCTCCAAAAATCGGGGAAAAATATAATATTAAGAAAAATGCCTGCCAGAAGCATGCTGAGAATATAGGTGGTGGTGGACCAGTAATCTCCCCAGGACAGGAGCATACCCACTTCATCCATGAAAAGCCCCATGCCTATTCCATACATCAAAGCCAGATCACGCCGGGAAAAAGTTCTTGAGCCCACAATTGCAAACCATCCGGCCAGAGCAATGAGAATAATACCGAATGTGAGATGATGAATGTGATAACCAAAAAGGATAACATTTGTACCCACATAAAACCTGAGATCTCCAGCTTTTGCAGCCTGTGAGGCCGGGCTCTGCACTGAACCGGCTATAATTACTGCTATCCTTATAAACAGAAATGAAAGAAGATATGAGCTGGTAATAATAAAGGGTATTGTTTTGTCCCGACCATCCTCATCAGCTGGATCAATTTGGGGTGGAGATGGGGGAGGCAGATCGGTATTTCCGGGATCTTCCGGATCGGACATATGCATCCCTCCCTGTTTGTTTTGACGAATTGTAGAAAAGTTTATAAAAACATCTATATAAATATTTTACCATATAAATTGGTGAAATGAAAAAGCAAAGAAACAGAATTTTTCTCGAGTTACATTTAGGTTGTTTGTCCGCTCTGTTATGCCATCAGCTCTGATAGTAAGGTGTTAACTGGTTCAATTACATTCCGAGCACCACTCCGCTAAATTTCAACAGCTCATTACAGAAAAAAGCAGAAATAATGTAAATAGGTGCTATTGATATCAGCAGTTTAATTTTGTTTGAGTTTCCGGTCATAACGCTTATTTTTGTAAGCTACATTTTTGTAAGCTATAAGACTCTCTTCACAATGAAATTTTTCCTCTTATCGCTTCGCTTTATAGCTTCATAAAATAAACGGACAAAATGAGAAAAAGGCATCAGCTTTAGGAGCTGACGCCTTCAGAGAATAGTCCTTTCTGGTATAATCTGTTATAAACATTATATCCAGGCTTATAATATTATATTCACTATTTTTGAGATGATTTTAATAAAAAGTGCATTTATTTCTTTATTCTTCCTTCAGGCTTTCAAGTTCCTCAAGGCATTCCTGACATACATTCTTGCCCCGATAAGAGATGAGATCATCCACGCTATTACAGAGGGTGCATCCAGGCTCATACTTTTTCAGTATAACGGTGTCTTCTTCCACGTATATCTCCATCGGGTCTTTTTTGTCTATATCCAGAGTATTCCTCAGTTCTTTGGGAAGCACTATCCTGCCCAGCTGATCGACTCTACGAACTATTCCTGTTGCCTTCATGAGCTATCTCTCCTTATAAAAGATAATCAAATTCTATCTTCATGGTTTATTATACCTTAATTTTACTTTCTAATCAAGTATTAACCTGCAAAGAATTTTATAACACAATAAGCAACTATTACGGGATGCTTATCATTCCCTTGATTTAACTTAAATTGACAGGCAGGATGGTTGTTATTATTCGGCAATACTGTTATAATAATAGTGTATAAGTTTGTAAATTTATCAGGCAGTATTTTTTTATACATAACATCATTGCAATTTTTCAATCACCCTCTTTATCTTAAAGGTTTAGGACGAAATTTTTGTAATTATTCAATTCTTATTTAAATTGACTGGATCTTCATTGAAATTTTTGGCAGAAGACCAAACTTAAACAGAGGAAAAATTTCAGGTGAACGGGGCTTCAGGAGTATATTTTGTAGTACCAGGGAGAGGAGGATGGTTAATGGCCGTAGTGGCTTCCGCACCTCTGCCTGCATTGAGGCAGGGGATTTTTATTTTCTCTTAAACCTTACAGCGTTTTAAACATCGTGATGGTTACCTTAAAAAGTGTCCGGCGATTGATAGAAAAGTAAGATCCAAAAAATATTTTAAATTTAAAGGGGAGAAGTAAAATTTATGTCATCCTGGAAGGATGTTTTTCTGGCAAGAAAAACCGCGCTTATCATCATTATAATTTTTTTTGTGGGAGTATTTTTGCCGGGTTTAAGCGGGTGCGCCGATGAGGAGCCGGATAGTCAGGAAGATGAAGTGGTAGAAGAAGAAACTGTGGAAGAATTAGTGGAACTGGTATATGTGGAATGGGATTCGGAAATTGCGAGCACACATGTAGTGGCCGAGGTAATAGAGGAAGAGCTGGGCTATGAGGTAGAATTGATGGCTGTGACCCTGACGGCCCTTTACGAAGCGGTGGCCGCCGGAGATCAGGATGGAATGGTGGCAGCCTGGCTGCCGCTGCAGGAGCAACATTATGAGCAACACAGTGATAACCTGGTAAATCTGGGCCCAAATATAGAAAGCACCGAAGAGGGGCTGGTTGTGCCTGAATATGTTCCGGTGAATTCTATTGAAGAGCTTTCCGAACATGAAGATGAGTTTGATGGACAGATAATTGGTATTGAGCCTGATGCCGGGATTATGGATGCTACGAGAGAGGCAAAGGAAGCTTATGAAACTCTGGAGGAGTTCGAGCTGGTTACCGGCAGCGATTATACAATGACAACCACTCTTGGAAATGCTATAGAAGAAGAGGAGTGGATTGTAGTTACGGGCTGGACTCCTCACTGGAAATTTTCAAAATGGGACCTTAAGTATCTCGATGATCCCCTGGGTGTATATGAGGATGAAGGCCATATAGCTACTATTGTCAGAGAGGGCCTGAAGAAAGATATGCCTGATGTTTATGAATTTATGGATAACTTTTACTGGCAGGCGGAGTATATGGAGCAGGTCATGATGTGGATTGAGGAAGAGGATATGTCCCCTGAAGAAGCAGCCAGTCGCTTTCGTGAGGAAAATGAAGACGTTATCCAGGGATGGCTGGAGTAAAAAAGTAATATTTTTTGGATCTTCCCCGTTTTTTGCCAAAAACAAAGCTTAAGCAGAGAAAAAATTTCATGTGGACAGAGCCCTCAAATATATTGATATTTTGATCGGACAGTGTTGAAACGGAGGCAGCTTCCTATATGAGCCGAGAAAGAAAAATCAAGGAAAAATATAAGCAGGAGGAGTTTTTCAGCAGCTATAATCCCTGGTTTATTGCTTCGGTAGTTGTTACTATACTCCTTATTGCAGTGCTGGTCTGGCAGCTGCAGCACTCCAGCCGTATGATCAGTGAATTTGAGGAAGTTGAGCTTGCACTTGAGAGGGCCTCGGGTGAACTGCTATACCACAGTCGCAGTCTGGAACTTACTGCCAATCTGGCTGCAGTGACCGGTGATTTAACATGGCAGGAAAGATATAATGAACACAGGCCGGAACTGGATGATGCCCTGGAGGATATAATTGATCTGGCTGAAATTGAAAGAGCAGCGGAAGAAGCTGAAAATATTGAGAGATATTTAAACAGGATGGAACAGATAGAACGCGAGGTTTTTGAACTTATAAGTCACGGTATGAGAGGTGAAGCAGAGGAGAGGATAAAAGGATGGACCTATACCAGGCATCAGCACGAGCTGAGTGAGTCTATTGAGAAGATGACTTCTATAATTGATGGACATGTTCAGCAAAGAATAGCAGAAGAACAGCAAACTACCAGTATTCTCCAGGTTATAGTCATGGGATCATTGATTATATTAATTATTTCATGGTATGTAACTTTAAGCAACTGGAGACAGAACGTAAAAGAACGCCGCAAAAAAGAAGAAAGAATTACATATCTCAGTTTTCATGATCCACTGACGGATATATATAACAGGCGATATTTTATGGAGGCCGGGGAGGAAGAAATTAAACGAGCCCACCGGTATCAGGATCCGCTCAGTGTTTTGATGCTGGATATAGATCATTTTAAAGAGGTGAATGATACTTACGGTCACGCGGCTGGAGATGCTGTCCTCGAGCATCTGGCTTCTCTGCTCAAGGAAAACCTGCGGGAAGTTGATATTCCGGCTCGCCTGGGAGGAGAAGAGTTTGGTATCATTATGCCCAGCACTGACATAGAGGCGGCAGGGCAGGCTGCTGAAAGGATCCGGGAAATAATTGAAGAAAACCCCACAGTCTTTGAGGGGGAAGAAATTTCTGTAACGGTCAGTGCGGGGGTTGCTTTTTATAGAGAGCACATAGAAGATATGGATGAATTATTGCAGGAGGCTGATAGAGCTCTTTACGCGGCCAAAAACAGGGGGAGAAACTGCACTGTAGAATGTGAAGAGATGGAAGAAATACAGAATGATTGAGTGTAAATTTTGCCTCACATCTTTCCATCATTTCCATATTAATTTTTTAAGCTGGTTTCAACTTTCCTTTTTTAATTTGAATTCTCAGAGATAGGGGAAGATCATATGATTTGATTTTGGGCTGAAACATTTTAATGAGGATGTTCTTTGCAAGGTTAAATGCACTTGATTTTGATGTTTTTACGGTTGTAGGATGGGGGCCCCTCCCTTTTAAATGGTGTTTGAGTATGCTAAAATATAGTTGAAGTAAGTGATAGAAGGGTTATTAAGCCGCACTCAATAATATGCGCCCGTAGCTCAATTGGATAGAGCATCTGACTTCGGATCAGAGGGCTGGGG